>JAGPHL010000158.1:0-1415 GCA_018055515.1 Anaerolineae bacterium | reverse complement strand
AGGAATTTCTAATTTTATTCGTGAAATTCGTGTTCATTCGGGGCCATTTTCGAAGGAGGCATTGTTCATATCCAACAACAGGGAGCAGCCTCTGCAAGCTGCCCCCTTGGGTCGTCATGAATCCGATTCGCTAGCCACGCCCGCCTTGCCTGCGCCCCGAGCTGGAGCTCTGCCCGCCGCGCTCAATCTCACCTGTCACGATGGCGTCATACGCCTTCTGGCTCATATACTGCGGGATGTAGACCTCACCGCTGATCCGTTCCAGCGTCCTCACAAACGATCGCAGATGATTGCGCGAGCCCTTGGTCAAATTGGCGTAAACGGTGAGAATATCCGTCTTTTCCGTCTCCGCGCTCCGCTCCTCCAGATCCAGGATGTCAATCTCCTCAACCGCTGCTCCAACTTTCAGCGCTGCTACCAGCGATTCCGCGCCTTGCTTGACCAGCGCATCATATAATGCCTGCAGCTCCGTATTGGTAAAGACTCCCACAGCGTTGCCGTCAGCTGGATCGGGAATGCTGTAGCGCTCCAGCAACGTCAACACCGCTTCGGTGTGAGTCGCCTCGCTATTAGCAATATTCTGGAGCACTGGCTGTCCCCACAGCTCATACAGCGTGAGATACACATCTCGCGCCAATTTCTCCTCTTCTCGCATCCACACCAGCCCGGCAATTTCCGCCTCGGTCAGCTCGCTCACCGGCATAGAGGCTAAGGCAGCTTCCAGCGCTGCCGGCTCGACCGACGTATTGCCCTCGGCATCCACCGTGAGAAGGTCTGGCGTCGCCACTGCCGTCTCCACCGCTGGAGCATCCGGCGGGACTGCTGCCGGCGTAGCAGTTCCGCCCGCTGTCCCGCTTGCGCAGCCGCTCACCACAGTCAACGCCAACAACCCCGCCATCCACCAACTCTGCCACACATGTCGCTGTTTCATTTTTATACACTCCTTAGTACCGTAATTTAGTTCGGATCAACGACTCAGAGTATACTGAGTCTGTGTAAAGGCTTGATGAAGTTTACGTGATAGCTTTATGGAGAAAAACATCGTCTGACTGTTTTCACCCACATCGCAGTCTTGACCAGCGACGGCCGGCGTGGAGATCGGCGGTTGTTGCACGAGGCGAGGGCAGATGGGGCAGCCGTCTCAGTGCCTGATCCTGCCAGCCCCCCAAGCCAGCTCCCCCTCTAACGCGCTGCCGCCCAAATGAGAAGAGACGGCGGTTGAAGATTTCCCCAAAATACGCTATACTGCAGCTCAAGACTGACACGAGCCCTGAATGCTGACCGCCGCGAGCGCAAAATGTGCGGAGAAAGTGAGGGTGACTCAGTATGACGCATGAAATTCATGAAACACCGTGGGAGCCCCCGCCCCTTCCTGCCGAGGAGTTCCACCGGCGCGGCGAATCCACGAACATCAA
>JAGPHL010000157.1 GCA_018055515.1 Anaerolineae bacterium | reverse complement strand
GCCACGGTCACATAATCCTCGCCCAGGGTGCTGATGGTGCTGCTGCGCATGGACAACATCCAGCCGCCCAGGGTGGAGAAGACGTACACCGCGCCGGGGACGGCGTAATGCTTGAACAGATCCACGAGGAAGGCCGTGGTGAAGCCCGGCTTGATGCCCGGCGAGAGGGACCCGCGCATGAAGTTCAACGGCACCACCTTCCAGGTCACGCCGAGCAACAGCACCAGGACGATGGCGGTGAGCGTATTGGGGATGGATTCGATCGCGGCGCTGAAGTTGGTGAGCGCATGATCAATGAACGAGTTGCGCCAATAGGCCGCCAGTGTCCCCAGGAACATGCCGATGATGAAGCTGATGAGCAGCGACGTCCCGACGCTGAACAGCGTCCATGGCAACCGCTGGGCGATCAGCGTGGCGACCGGCTTGTTGATCGCCAGCACGTAGGAATCCCCCAGATCGCCGTGGAGTAGATTGGTCATGTAATCCAGGTATTGCTTGCCCAGCGGGGCATCCAGGTCAATTCGCAGCAGGCTTGCGGCCCGGGCGTAGGCTTCCTCGGAAGAGAGGCCGCTGTCCATGAGGCTCATCACCATGATCTCCACCGGATTTCCGGGCAGCGCGCGGATGATGAAAAACGTCAGCGTCATCACGATCCAGACAATGAGGAGTTTTTTGGCGATGGTGCGCACCCAGTAATTCGTCGCGATTTTCTCCAGATAATACGAGGCTGTTTTCTTCGGCGGTCCAACCGTGGCCCTTGAACTCATCTATCTCCCTCCCACCTCTAAGCATACAGCAGATAGGGTCTGCGGCGTTCTGCAAACGCGGCGAGATCGCTTTCCCATTCAGCGACCAGCGCGGTCGCCGGTTCGCCGGCGATCAGTCCCTCTCGCACCCGCGCCGAACCGGTGAGCAGGTCCAGATGCGCGGGGCGACCCTCCCAACTGGAGGGCAGGAAGGCGAACTCCTGGGGAGCGGTCGCCCGGCAGGCAGCCAGAACGTGCACTCCCAACGCGACCGGGCGCAGCGTGTCTCTGTCGGTCACGTGGACCTGGACTCCGCCGCACCGCTGGCCCGCGTGTTTGTCCGCCGTCGGGATGAACGTGTGAGGGCGGAACCGCACCCCCGGCAACGCCAGCGCGTTGAGCCGTTGGGCCAGCGCGTAGCCGTCCAGCCAGGGCGCGCCGCAGACTTCGAAGGGCAGCGCCGTCCCCCGGCCTGCGGAGACGTTGGTCCCCTCCAGAAAACACATGCCGGGATAGACGGTAGCGGTGGAAAGATGCGGCATTGCCGGCGAGGGAATGACCCACGGCAAGCCGGTTTGGTCGAACCACTGCGGGCGTCGCCAGCCCCGCAGCGGTATGACGGTCAGCTCCGCGCCGAGCGCGTACTCGCCGTTCATCCACAGTGCCAGCTCGCCCGGCGTCATCCCGTGGCGGATGGGGATGGGGATCACACCGACAAACGACTCGAAGCCCGGCGCCACGAGCGGCCCTTCGAGGGTCACGCCGTTGAGCGGATTGGGGCGGTCGAGCACCCACACCGGCTTGCCGGCCCGCGTCGCCCCTTTGAGGAGATGCCAGAGCGTGCTCGTGTAGGTGTAGAAGCGCACCCCCACGTCCTGCATGTCAAAGAGCACTACATCCACGTCGGCGAGCATGTCGGGCGTCGGTTCCCGCGTCGCGCCGTAAAGGCTGTAGATGGGCAATCCCGTGCGCACCTCGACGCCGTGTCCCACGGCGGCACCATCGGCTGCCGCGCCCGCCAGGCCATGTTCCGGGCCGTAGAGCGCCGTGAGGGTCACCCCAGCGGCGCGCAATGCTGCGACGGCGTCGGTGAGGTCGGGCGTCACCGCTGCGGCATGGGTCGCCAGGCCCACCCGCTGCCCGCGCAGCCGATCCAGGTGCTCGTGCAGCAACTGTACCAGGCCTGTTTCGATCAAAGGCCCCCTCCCAGAAATCAGCGAATCAGCGAATCGGCGAGTCCGCACGTTACCACGTTCGCACGTTCGCACCTTAACATGTTCGCACGTTTTTCTACGCTCAGAATACCTGCAGGGTCGTGCGGAATTTGTAACGATCGCCCCGATAGACCGAGACGGTGTATTCGAGTCGCACGTCCTGATCGGTGGTGGTAAGGCGCTCCATCTTGAGGATAGCGGCGGGCGGATGCATCTTGAGCAGGGCGAGTTCCTGGGGATTGGCAAGTCCCGCCTCGATGGTCTGCTCTGCGCGTACCAGCCGTAGCTGATACTCCGTCTGCAAAACGTGATACAGAGAGGTATAAGAAAAATCGTGCTGCAAAATGTCCTTGCAGTAGCTATGATTGAGATACGACGTCTCAATGGCAAGCGGCATGCCGTTGGCCAGCCGCAGCCGTGAGAGGAGCACCAGCTCCGTCTCCAGGGTGACCTGTAAGCGCTCGGCGAGCTCGGGCGTCGCCGGGATCAGCCGCGCCTCCAGCACCTGGCTGGAGGGCGTGCCGCCGCGCTCGAGCACATCCTGGCTGAAGCCGGTGAGGGTGCGCAGCTGTTGATTGATCTTCGGCTCGCTGACGAAAGTGCCCTTCCCGGCGCGCGAGTAGACCAATCCCTCGTGGATCATCTCGTTGATCGCCTGTCGCACGGTCGTCCGGCTGACCCCGAACTGCTCGCAGAGTTCACGCTCCGAGGGCAGCTGCTGATGGGGCGCCAGCTGATTGCTGGTGATCTGCATCAGGAGGGAGTTCTTGAGCTGCACGTACAAGGGGGTAGGTGCTTCGCGCTTCAGTTCCATGGGCCCCTTCGCGGTAATGACTGGTCATGATAGGTAGATACCAATATCATAAGCGAAAAACGGCAAAATGTCAAGGGGGGCCGTCAAATGTCACATTTGGAGGTGATTATGGGAAGGATTTGGAAGATGATGCGGCCGTGCGGCCGTATAAACGTTTACACGGCCGCACGCGCCTACGTTCACACGGCCTGATGCCGCGCGACGACGCCGATGCCGGGGCGGTCGGGGAGGAGCAGGCGCGCGCCCTCATAGCGGAGGCCCTCGAAGGGGTCGTTCTTCACCAGCAGCGGACCGTCGAGATCCACCGCATCGCACAGGGGCGCCAGGTGCGCGGCCGCCGTCACGCCCACCGAGCTCTCCACCATGCAGCTGAGCATCACCTGCATGTCGTGCGCTCGCGCCGTGTGAATCGCGCGCAGCGCTTCGCGGATGCCGCCCGTTTTCATCAATTTGATGACCACGCCATCCACGGCGCCGGCGTGAGCGGCCACATCGCGCGCGGTCTTCACGCTTTCATCGGCGAAGATGGGGACGCCGGTCTTCAGCGCTCGCAGCCGGCGCAATCCTTCGAGGTCGCCCACGGGGAGGGGCTGTTCCAGCAGCTCGATCCCGAAATCGGCCAGCCGCGGCAGCCAGGCCTCAGCCTGCTCGCGGCTCCAGCCAGCGTTGGCGTCCAACCGCAGCCGGGCAGCGGTCGCCTGACGGATCGCGGCGAGCCGGGCCGCATCTTCCTCGCTGCCCACTTTGATTTTGAGGAGGGGCAGTCCCGCCTCCCGTGCGCGTTCCGCCATCGCCTCCGGGGTGTCCATAGCGATGGTGAACGAGGTGAGGGGGATCCGCGCCGGGTCGAGCCCCAGCAGGCGGTAGAGCGGTTGTCCCAGGCGTTGTCCCCACAGGTCGTGCAGGGCGATGTCCACGCCCGCGCGGGCGGCCTGCGAGCCCGGCGGCAGCTGCGCCAGGAGCTCTTCCAGCAGACAGGGATCGTCGCCCTGGAGCGCGCCCACCGCGGCCAGGTAGGCCATGATGCCGGCCGGCGTCTCGCCGTGATAGGCGACGGCTGCCGCCTCGCCGACGCCTTCCGCGATGCGGACGAGCACATTGTGCCGCTGGTCGCTCGCTCCGTGGGCGATACGGAAAGTGGTGCGCAGCTCGAGCGTCAAAGGAGCATACGTAATTGGCAACATTTTTCCTCCCGATATCGAATCCGGTACTGAACGGGGCCTGGGTTTTCCTCACCGATAACGCCGCGCGCCCAGGAAGGCCTTTTGCAGGGCCGGGCTGAAATCGGGTGCGGCGGGATTCAGGCTGTTGATGGCGATGCTCCACGTGGCGCCGTTCGCGTGGAGATAGCGCCCGGCATCGAGGGCGATGGCGACGTGGGTGACCCGTTGGGCCGTGAAGGTCGCCGGATCCGCCGCCCGCCCGAAGAAGAGCAGGTCGCCCGCCTGTAGGGGGCTTTCCACGGGAGCGCCGGCGCGGAATTGCTGATCGGCATCCCGCGGCAGGGGAACGCCGAGCACTCCCCAGAAAGTCTGTGCCAGGCCGGAGCAGTCGTAGCCCCACGGCGTCCGTCCGCCCCACAGGTAGGGGGTGCCCGCGAAGCGCCGTATCAGCGCCAGCGCCCAGGCGATGCCGTCGGCGTCGGGCGCGGGACGTTCCTCCAACGGCAGCAAGGCGTCGGCGGCCAGCCAGCTGCAGCCGCCGTCGGGATGCTGCACGGCCGCGAAGTCGCCCCGCCGCTCCACGACGGGCACGCGCACGCCGAAGGGCAGGTGGCCACTGACGTTTTCCCCTCCCGTAGCAGAGAACCACGGCGCCAATCCCCCAATCACGAGCGCGTTGCACGCCGCCTGATACGCCGCGACTTCAGCCGCAGGGGCGCGCTGCAGGGCGGCGGTGTGCAGCCAGCCCAGATAGCCGTCGTGGATCACCTGCACGCGCGCCCAGTCGCCGGCTTCCTCCAGGATGCGGACCGCTTCGCCGAAACGGACCTGGCTCACGCGCTCCGCGTGATTGGAGGTGCCGCTGCGCAGGTCGGTGACGGCGCGGGCGATCAAGGCCCAGGGGGTGTCCTCCGTGAGCAACACTTGCAGCGAGGTCACAGCGGCTTCGGGCAGCGCCTCTTGAATTGCCTGGCGTTGGGCGGCGGTGAGCACCTGCCCCGCGACGGCGCGTCCGTCCGCCGTGGCGTGCACTTCGAAGAGCGTCTCACGGCCATCGGCGTAGCGCGTCCGCCGCAGGCGATAGAGCGTCTCGTTGGGGGGATCGCCGCGCCGCGCCAGGAAGTCGCACACGCGCTCGAGCCAGGCGCACGGCTGCTCGTGATGCACGTTGTGCCCGACGCCCTGTGGAATCCACAGCTCGGCGGCCGGGATGTGATGGGCGATGAATGGCCCGTGATAGGCTTCGGCGTTCACCCGGTCGTGCTCGCCCTGAATGACGAGGACGGGGCGCGCCACCCGCGCCAGGTCCTCCGGGGTGAAGTTCGGCTCGCGGATGATTTCCGCGACGGTGAGGCGCAGCAACTCGCGCCAGTAGTCGGGGCCGTGCGTCGCGCCGTGCAGGGCGATCATCTCATCCCGCCACGCGGGGTCTTCGCGCGCGACGCGGTCGGGGTCGAATTTCGCCGGCTCTTTTTCCACCAGATCGGGGCTGACGTAGGCGTTGGCGGCCTGCAGTACGGCCGTCTGCACCACCTCTGGATGCTCCAGCAGGGTGACGAGGGCCACGTTGCCGCCGTTGCTGTGTCCGATGACGTGAGCGCGCTCATAGCCCAGGGCGCGGATCAGCGCGGCGACGTCATCGGCCAGCTGACGGAAGCTGTAGCCGCCCTGCGGGTTGGTGCTGCGTCCGTGTCCCCGGCAATCCGGCACGATGACGCGATACTCGCGGGCCAGCAGCGGCGCGATGTGTTGCCAATCGCGCGCGCCGGTGATCGTCGAGCCGTGAATCAGCACGATGGGCGCACGGCCGGGGCGATCTTCTCCATAAACTTCATAGTACAATTCCGCACCGTTGATGGCGAGGGTGGGCATAGTTCCTCCAGCCGCAGGGGGTGGGTAATGGGAAATGGGTAATGGGGCCAGCATCCGGCTTCCAGTATCCAGCATCCAGCTTCCAGTATCCAGCTCCCAGCGTTCACCGCGCCAGGGCCAGGGCGCAGCGGAAGGCCTGGAACATGGTCAGGATGTCGGCGGCGACGTAGCGGAGGGTGCGCCCCTCGCGCGTCGAGCCGGGCACTTGCGACGCCTTGTCCGC
>JAGPHL010000008.1:23585-26362 GCA_018055515.1 Anaerolineae bacterium | reverse complement strand
CGAAGAAGATCTCCAGCAGCTCCCGATAGCTCACGACAGTCGGATCATAGGTTACTTGTACCACTTCGGCGTGACCGGTCATTCCCGTGCAGACCTGCTCGTAGGTGGGATTGGGCCGATGTCCCCCTGCATAGCCGGACACCACCTTTTGGACGCCGCGCACGTTCTCGTATACGGCTTCGAGACACCAGAAGCACCCCCCGCCAAGGGTCGCCTGTTCCAGGACGCTTTCAGAATTCATGGCGTGTTTCCTTTCTCTCGCTGCCGGGTCGGTCCAGGCAGCCAGTGCGTAATTTGATATATAACTATGTTTATTATATCTCTTTCGGCGCCAAAGTCAAGGATTTATCGGTGAAAGAGTAGCGTCGTCGGGTCAGTTTGTGAGCGATTTATGACGTGAACATCCTGAACGCCAAACAAAACCGCCCGACAAGTCACTGCCGGGCGGTGAGAGAGCGCGAGTGTGCGCCTTACGGCGTCTTCAACATGTCCTGCAGGCGTTGTTCCCACTTGTCGTGGAGGCGCTGATAGACTGCCTCACTGATCTCGCCGTTTGCCAGGCGCAGATCCAGGCTATCCAACAGGGCCTGCACCTCGGCGGGAGTGGTGGGATTCGCCGACACTGCTGGCGTCCCCCCGGCGGCAGGAGCAGCGGGAGTGTCTGTCGCGGGCGGACGGGCTGCCTGAGTCACCATCTGCGCCATCGCGGCGCCGAGGCCCAACCCCGCGCCCAATTCTACGCCGGTGGCTGCCGTGCCGCCGCCGGGCTTCTGCGCCGTTTCCCGCAGGGCCTGCGCGGCCTGATACTGCATGTAGGCGCCCATGTCGCCGATCGCGCCCATGGAGGCGCGCGCGTCAATCGCCTTGGCGGTCTCCTCGGTCGGGGCGATGGACTCGATGTAGAAGGAGGTCAGCGTCACTCCGCGCGCGGCGAATTCCTCTGCAGCTTTGGCGCGCACGCCGGCCGCCAGCTCCTCCACGAAGGCTGCCATCTGGATGACGGATTTCTTCATCTCGCCGATGAGATCGGTTATCTTGGTGAGGATGATGCTGCGGAAGAAACCCTCGATATCGCGCGTGCTGAACAACCCTTGCGTGCCTACGATCTTGGCGACAAAGAGCTGCGGATCGGCAATCTGCATGGCATAAGTGCCGTAGCTGGTCACCCGCGCCATCCCCAGGATGGGGTCGGGGATGGTGATGGGATTGGGAGTGCCCCATTTCATGTCCGTCAGTTCGCGCAGGGTGACGAAATACACTTCCGCTTTGAACGGCGTTTGGGCGGAGAAGGCCTTCCCGATCAGGTCTACCAGGTAGGGGATGTTGGCGGTGGTCAGCGTGTGCCGTCCGGGCCCGAAAGTGTCCAATGCCTTGCCGTCGCGGTAGAACACCGCGGCCTGGGATTCGCGCACGATGAGCTGACTGCCAATGCGGAAATCCCCGGACCCGCGCTCGGGCACCCGATTCACGATTTCCTGACGCCCCTCATCCACATACTCGATAACGTCAAAAATGCGTGCCATCTATGTTCTCCTTTGTTCTTAGAAAATGCTGGTTATGCGTCAGGGGCGGGTGTTCCCACCTCATGGCCGCCGGTCAGGATCTCTTTGCGCTGATCGAAGGTCATATTGGCTTCTCGGGTCAGGTCGCGGATCAGGAGGATCTGCGCCCGCAGATCTTCGCTGTTGATCCCCTCGCGGGCGCGGCCAATGGCGCCTTCGATGCGATCTACATAGTCCAGCAGGGTCGCGTCGAAAGCGTAGACCTGATCCAGTGTGTCTTCTTTTACCCGCACGGCGTCAAAAAAACCGCCGTAGCCGTACGCGGCGGTGCGCAACCGGTCAATGAAGGTCTGTAGCTGGGTGACGGCGCTGCCAGTCTCGTCGAGGAGATCGAAGTTTCCGTTGGAAATTAAGTCCTGCTGGAGATTGTCCAGCTGGGTTTTCACCGTGCGCATGCGCGTTGCGAGGGTCTCGCGCAGAAGTTTGTCCGCTTCACGGCGCAATTCCTTCTGTTTGTATCCCTTGTAACCGGGGAGCGCATCGGCGATGCCGCGCTCCAATCCGAACATGTTATCCTTGATGCGATCGAGTAGACTCATTCCGACCCTCCTTGAATTTGCGAAACATTGGCGGTTAGGTTAAGCATGGCCTTTGGACTACAAAACTATACGCTAAATTCTTTCAAACGTTTCTATTGTAGCATGACTTTGGTGAAATTGCCAACAGCTTAGGATTTCCGCTGTCCCGCGAGCCACTCCAGCGCCATGCGCGGCAATTGCTCGCGGTTGCGCTGATTGACTTCCCACAGGGTGACCTGCGCCAGCGCCTTGAAAATATCTGCCTGAGGCTGCGGCTTGGAGAGGATCGTGCCGATGACCGTCGTCGGTCCGAGGATCAATTGTAGCACGAGATCCCGAAAGCGCGACGAGAGCAATTCCATCTTGCCAATCTCGTCCACGATGACAATCTTCTCTGCTGCAGCGGCGGCCTGCAGCGCCGGGAGTCCCACTTTTTCCAGCGCTTCCACATCCACGCCATATCGTCCTACCAGGGGAATCTTGGTCCCGCGCAGGTCTTTGTGCGCGAGCGTCACCCGCTGCCCCTCGAGTGTGATGAGCTCGAAGCCCTGGCGCCCCCCCGGCCCGAAGATTTCCTGGGTGTAAAACCCGCCCGCGCGCGTCCCCAATTCGGCGATGAGCTTGCGGATGACCGTGGTCTTGCCACTTTGGGGATGTCCTGTCAGTAAAAGGGTCCGTCCCAATGTCGCGTCTCCTC
>JAGPHL010000008.1:2035-23485 GCA_018055515.1 Anaerolineae bacterium | reverse complement strand
GTTCTCACTTGCGTGACCGCGGCTGTGCTGCTCACCTTTCATCCGCATTGGAGTATAATGCCAATGTCACTTTCAGACAAGGAGCAAGACCATGCGCATTCTCATCACGGGCGGAGCCGGCTTTATTGGCTCCCATCTGGCGGATCGCTATCTGAGCGAGGGGCATGAAGTCATTGCCATGGACAACCTGAGCACGGGGACGACGGCGAACATCGCGCACCTCGCGGGACATCCGCGCTTTCAGTTCGTCAAACACGATGTGACCCAGTACATTTACCTCGCCGGGCATCTTGACATGGTGTTGCACCTGGCCTCGTTGCCCAGCCCGGTGGATTACCTGCATTATCCCATCCAAACGCTCAAGGTGGGCGCGCTGGGGACGCACAACACGTTGGGCCTGGCGCTGGCCAAGCAGGCGCGCTTTTTGCTGGCCTCGACCTCTGAGGTCTATGGCGACCCCCTGGTGCATCCGCAACCGGAGAGTTATTGGGGTAACGTCAATCCCATCGGGCCCCGCGGCGTTTATGACGAGAGCAAGCGCTTTGCTGAGGCGATCACCATGGCGTATCACCGTTATCACGGTGTGGATACCCGCATCGTGCGGATTTTCAACACCTACGGCCCGCGCATGCGCCTCGATGACGGGCGCGTCGTCCCCAATTTCATCAACCAGGCGCTGCGCGGTGAACCGCTCACCGTTTATGACGGCGGCACGCACACGCGCTCTTTCTGCTATGTGGAGGATCTGGTCGAGGGCATCGTCCGCCTGATGACCGCCGAGACGCATGAGCCGGTCAATTTGGGAAATCCCCACGAGTTCACGATCCTGGAATTCGCGCAGAAAGTGCTGGAAGCGACCGGCAGCACGTCGGAGATTATGTTTATCGAGCCGACCGACGAACGCACGAAGGACGACCCGAAGGTGCGCTGTCCCGACATCACCCGCGCGCGTACCCTCCTGGGCTGGGAACCGGCGGTGTCGCTCGAAGCGGGCTTGCTCCGCACGGCCGCCTACTTCCAACAAAAGGCGGTGAGCGAGGCGTGACGCTCATCCCTTCGGTGCTGGTCTACCTGCGCCGCGACGACGAAGTGCTGCTGATGCACCGCCACAAGGAGCCGAACCTGGGTCTGTGGGTGGCGCCCGGCGGCAAAGTGGAACTCGATGAGTCGCCGCATGACGCCGCGCAACGGGAGTTGTGGGAGGAGACGGGATACCGGGTCACGGATCTGGCGTTCCGTGGCTTCTGTACCGAAGTTTGCGAGCGTCCCGACTGGCAGTGGTTCCTCTTCATCTTCGTGTCGGAGCACTTCACGGGCGAGCTGCACGCCGACCTGCGCGAGGGCGCGCTGGCCTGGACGCCGCTCAGCGTCTATTTCCACGATCTGCCTATCCCGCAGGCGGACGCCATCTTTGCGCCGCGTGTCCTGGCGCGACATGACGGGTTCTTCCATGCGAAATTTGTCTACGATACGGCGCTCAAGTTGACGGAGTGGATCGAGTATTGATGCCGCAGCTGCGTTTGGGGGACATGCCGGCACATCCCTGGCGTACCGCGATGGAGGTTGCGGTGGGGCTCCTTTGCGGGGCGCTCATCGCGGCGCTCGCGCCGACAGAGCTCCTGCTCCTGGGCTTGCTCGCCGGCGTGACGCTCGGCAGCTACTTTGAACCCCTCGTCGGCGTCATCGCCGGCCTGGCCTGTGGTCCCCTGCGCGCCTGGCTGGCGCTCTTTGCCCCTCAAATCCCCGATCAGGTGGGACAGCTCTTCTTCCTGCTCGGCGTGGCGGGATGGCTGGTGCGCGGGCTTGTGCGCCGGGAGCTGCGCCTGACCCGCGTGCCGCTCCTGGCGCCCCTGCTCCTTTTCCTGGGAGCCGGCTTGTTGTCTTTGTGGTCGCCCTTCGATGCGTGGGCCGGCTTCACCGAATGGGCGAAATGGGTGCAAGTGACATTGGCCCTGTGGATAGTCGGCGCGCGGTTGCAGGAGGTGGACGCGCACCGTTGCGTCGTAGCGCTGCTGGCGGCGTTCGGCGCTGTGGGGGTGGGCGAGGCCGCTTTAGGCATCTGGCAGCATCGCCTGGCCGGGGAAGGCCCGCTTCATTTTCTCATCACGCCGGGCGTGTATCGCGCCTATGGGACGTTCATGCAGCCCAATCCCTTTGGCGGATTCCTGGGACTGCTGGCCGCCATTTTCGTCGGCCTGGCGTTGGGGGAGGGCTGGCAGGCGGTGACCGCGAAGCGACTGCCAGCGCGCTGGTTCTGGCCCGCCGCCGGGACGGCACTGATCATGGTTGGCGGGCTGTACGGCTCGTGGTCGCGCGGCGCGTGGATGGGGTTTGGCGCGGCGCTCGCCTTGATGGCGGTGTGGTTGCCCCGGCGTAGCGGGTGGGGGATCGCACTCCTCGTGGTGATCGTGCTCGCGGGCGGGCTGCTCGCTGCGGCGGAAGCTCTCCCCGCGGCGGTGGTGGCGCGGCTGACCGATTTCCTCGCTTATGTGCGCTTTGAGGACGTGCGCGGGGTCGGCGTCAACGACGCCAATTATGCCGTGATGGAGCGGATGGCGCACTGGCAGGCGGCGCTGGGGATGTGGGAATCCCATTTCTGGACCGGAGTCGGCATCGGCAATTACGAGGCGGCGTATCCCCACTTCCGCCTGGTGAATTGGCCCTACGCTCTGGGGCACGCGCACAATTTTTACCTCAACCTGCTGGCCGAAACCGGTGTGATCGGGTTGGGCGCTTATTTCCTGCTGCTGGTGGCGATCTACCTGCGGCTGTGGCAGGCGGCGCGACGGCTTTCCGGCTGGCCTCGGGGCCTGGCGCTAGGTCTGGCCGGCGCCTGGACCCAGATCAACGTTCACAACCTGGTGGATAACCTGTACGTCAACAACGTGCATCTGTACGCCGGCGTGCTGCTCGCATTGACGGCCTGGCTGACGTATCTGACGCTGGATCGCGCTCGCGCCGGGGCCCTTAGTTGAAGCGCTCCGCCATTTGCGGCGCTACGGTTTGGAGCAGGTTGGAAATCTGGATCAGATTATCTGGCGCGATTTCTTCCCGTTTCAGCAGGTTGCGAAGCGCGGCCGCGGCGCGAGCTCCCTGGGGTGTGGCTTCCAGGCGCGCGAAGAACGCCTCCTGCGTGTGGTTGAGCGTTGCGCTGACGAACTCGTCTAGCGGCACATTCGCTTCGCGTAGCCAGCCGGTAATCTGAAAGAAAGTCGTGGCAGGGATTCCCAACTGTTCCAGCTGCGGGAGCACATACTCATAGAACAGCTGCGTCTCGGTGAACTGTCGCTCGCCGGCGCGCACCTGCTCCGTCTCCTTCCACAGATTGCGGCCCTTTACCAGCCCTTCGATGATGTTGTGGACGAGTTCCGTGCCGCCCCAACCGATGACGCCGGCCGTGAGGAGCCAATCCAGCGCGCTGCCCATGGTGAAATGATCGAAGATACCGCCGATCCCCCAATGGAACAGCTCCATGTTGGCGAAGAGCACGTCCAGCCCCAACAGGCGGAAAAAGCGCGCGTCGGTCAGCCCTACCGCGATGAAGGCGATTGCGGTTCCCAACCAGTAGGAGCGCCGCATTTTGAACAACACATACGCGCTTTCCTTGGGATTGGCGACGCCCTTCTTGTTCGGCCAGACGCCCGGCTGCTCGTAGCGGTTCCAGTACATTTCCACGAGCCGCTCCGTGCTGGTAGCGATCGCCACAATCGGAGCCAACATGCTCCAGAGGGCGTCTTGACCCGCAGTGCCGCCTTCCCCTTGCGCGAGCACCACCGATGTCGAGGCCAGCAACAGGAGGCCCACCCAGAATAAAACTGCCAGTGAACGTAATGAACGTTTCATGGTCTTGGCTCCTTTCTGTTCGGGATGCTGAAACTAATTCAGAATTTTGCGCCCATCCGATTTGAATGCTTGCTATAGGAGGTCAACTTTGAATCAACCTGTCATAATAGTTCATGGAGGTGCCTGGCACATTCCTCCTCCATTGCGCGAGGCCCATCGCGAAGGCTGCCGGAGGGCGGCGTTGACGGGATGGGACGTGCTCGCTGCCGGCGGCGCGGCCCTCGATGCGGTGGAGGCGGCGGTGCGCGTGCTGGAAGATGATCCGACTTACGACGCCGGGCGCGGCAGTCACTGTAATCTCCAGGGTGAGGTGGAACTGGACGCGCTCATCATGGATGGGCGCACCCTCGAGTTAGGGAGCGTCGCGGCGGTGAAGCGCGTGCGCCATCCCATCACCCTGGCGCGGCGCATTATGGAATCGGGCGAGCACGCTTTCGTCGTGGGCGCGGGCGCGGAAGCCTGGGCGGAAGCTCTGGGCGTCCCACTTTGCGATCCGGCGGACTTGCTCGCGCCGTCGCCCGCCGTCGCCGGTGATGACTGGACGCCCCCCGGAATGCGGCTGCCCGCTGACACAGTCGGCGCCGTCGCCCTGGACCTGGCCGGGAATCTCGCCGTAGGCACCTCGACGGGCGGCACGCCTAACAAACGTCCCGGCCGGGTGGGAGACACCCCGCTGGTCGGCTGTGGCGCTTATGCCGACAACGCGACCGGCGCCGCAGCGGCTACGGGTTGGGGAGAACGGCTGATGCGCCTCGTGCTGAGCAAATCCGCCTGTGAGTTGTTGGCGCAGGGAGAGGCGCCGCAGGCGGTTGCCGAACGCCTGATCCGTCAGCTCGAACAGCGCGTTGCCGGTTATGGCGGCCTCATCATCGTAGACCGCCAGGGGCGTGTAGGGCTGGCCCACAACACGCCCCATCTTTCCTTTGCGATCGTGCGCCCTGGCCCGGAGGTGCTCGCGGGGATTGAATTCCCCACGGCTGAGAGCGAAACCCATCGCCCGTCGCCAGCGTCCTGACCGACCCGAGCTGCGGCGTGGGTCACATGCCCCGCACACGTTTCCCCAGTTGCGCCAGACGGCTTGCCATCAAGTACTCCGGCACCTGGAATGCCTCGCTGATCTGTTGGAGATTCACCAACGGACGCCGGGTATATTTCAGCACCCATTCGGTAGGGGTCAGGAGCACCGTGGCGAAGTACTGAGCGGCCTCGTTGGTGTAGGGCAGCGTCCCGCCGTCTTCGTTTTTTCGCCGGCACAGTTCGCGATAGAGCAGTCGGGCGATGGCGACGCGGTACTCGTAGCGGTGCTCGCCCATGCCAAACACGAGTGAGAGATCGGTGATGTCAATCGCCGGCAGGAGTTCCCGCGGCGGGTGCTGCAGGATCGTCTCGATGGGCACGGGCGGTTCATTGAGCTTGTAGGTGTCCAGGATTTGCCGCGCCAGCACCTCCAGGCGTTCGGTAGGGATGGACCCCGGCGCAGTCGGCACTTATTCCTCCTCCAACACGTTGCGGAATTCTTCAAAGGGGATGGCGGTGAGGGTCTCTGTCGTACCCATCCCCAGGGAATGGATCAGCAGCGCGATCTTCGCGGCCTCGGTAGCGTCGGGGACGTCAAAAATGTGCAGGAAATCGTACCCGCCCAACAGAACGTAGCTGGCCAGGCGCTTCGCCTGGGGAAAATCCTCGGCGACACGCTTGTCCAGCTCCTCATCCAGCTGCCCCAGGGACTTTACTTCACCGGGGAAGTGCAGCGACAGCTTGCACAACATCACAAAAGTAGCCATCTCGGTCCTCCTCTCTCGAAAATAGAAATCAGTGAGCCGTGAGTCGAGAGCCGTTACAGCTCCTGCTCACATTTTCGCCGTCTAACATTCACCTCTCAAGTCCGCTCGAATTGCGACGCCAGCTGTTCCACGGAGATCTGCAAGATGGTGGGACGCCCATGGGGACAGGTGCGGGGATTGCGACACTGTTCCAGCTGGTAGATGAGCGTCTCCATCTCCTCGCGGCTGAGGATCTGCCCGGCTTTGATCGCCGCGCGTTTGCAGATGCGGCGCATCACTTGCGCTTCCAGGCTCTCGCGCACCGGCGAGTGGTCGAGCTCCGCGGCGGCGATGTCGGCGAGCAGGTCTCCGGGAGCGGCTTGCGCCAGCAGCGCCGGGACCGCCCGCACCAGGAAACTGTTGGGGCCAAAAGGCTCCACCGTCAGTCCCAGCTCCGCCAGGGTGGACAGGCGCTCTTCGAGCCGGGCGGCGTCCTCGGCGGGCAGCGTCACATTCACCGGTTCGAGCAGCGGCTGCGAGGGGACCGCGCCTTCAGCCCATGCGCTGAGCAATTGCTCGTAGAGCACCCGTTCATGTGCGGCGTGCTGATCAATCAGGTACAGGCCGTCGGGGCCTTCGGCGACGATGAAGGTCGTCACCGCCTGCCCGATGACGCGAAGGGGCGGCAGTTTCGCGGCGGCGGGATCCTCCGGAGTCCGGTCGCTGTGGCGGTAGGATGTCGGCGCGGCAGCTTCCGTGGTGTCTGGCGACCGGCGCTCCAGGGGCGTGAACTGCGGCGCTGGCCGCAGCTGCGCCAGGTCCGCCCAGAGCGCGTTTTGGGTGACCTCGCGTTCAGGGGACGAGGGGATCTCGCCATCCGGCACGGGAGCGGCGCTGGTTGCCGGCGGCTGCCACGCGGCGGTGACCGGCGCCTCGCGGATCACGGTCGCGCGCACCGCTCGCTGGACCGCGCGAAAGACGGCGTCGGGATCGCGGAAGCGCACTTCGGTTTTTGCCGGATGCACGTTCACATCCACGTCTTCCGTCGGAATTTCGAGCAGCAGAAAGGCGACCGGATAGCGGTTCACCGGCAGCAGCGTGTGATAGGCCTGGATGACCGCGTAAGTGAGCCGCATGTCCTCGATCCACCGTCCATTCACAAACAGCGTGATGTAGCCGCGATTGGAGCGATGTACCGTCGTCGGCCCGACGTAGCCGTACACGTGCAACGCCCCGTCCGCCGACCATTCCGGCGCGATCTCCAGCAAGCTGTCGCCAAGATCGGGCCCATAGACCTGTTGCAACGCCTCGCGCTGCGCTCCGTTGCCGGTCGTGCGGAGCACCTCTTGCCCATCGTGGAGCACGGTAAACGCCACGCAGGGATAGGCGACGGCATAACGGGTGAGGAAAGCGTCAATGTGGCGGCGCTCTGTGCGAGGGCTTTGCAGGAATTTGCGGCGCGCCGGGACATTGTAGAACAGCTCCTCGACGCGCATCTCGGTGCCGGGGGGCCGACCGATCGCGTGTTGGGCAATGATTTCGCCGCCTGCGATCCGCAGCTGCGTGCCGGTGAGCTCCTCCCGGTGATGGGTGCTGCAGGTCAGCTGGCTCACCGAGGCAATGCTGGCGAGAGCTTCGCCGCGGAATCCCAGGGTGAGGATATTGAAGAGTTCCTCCGCGCTGGAGAGCTTGCTGGTCGCGTGTCGTCGGAAAGCGAGCGTCACTTCTGCCGCCGGTATGCCTTCCCCGTTGTCACTCACGCGCAGCAGCTTATGCCCGCCTTCGAGCGTCTCCACTTCGATGCGGGTCGCGCCGGCGTCGAGGCTGTTTTCCACCAGCTCTTTCACCACCGAGGCGGGACGTTCGACGACCTCGCCCGCGGCGATGCGTGCGGCAACATCCTCTGGCAATAGCTGAATTGGCATGGATCCTCCTGCACCTTCATTGTAGTCTCACCCCTCAAAAACTGCAAGGCTAAGGCGCAGTTGACAGAAATGCCTTTCTGCATAGAATTCATATAAATGCTTCTTTATCAAAGGATGGTTTATATATGACAGTTCGTCCTTCAGCCGCAGGTGACATGGCGCCGACAGTGCGGCGGCTTTCCCAGGATTTCCAGGCGCTGCGAGCGGTTGTGCGCCTGCGGATTCTGGCCGCGCTGGCTGCGGGAGAATCCAATGTCGCCGATTTGGGCGCGGCGCTGCGTATCAGTCAGCCCTTGCTCTCCTGGCACCTCAAGGAGCTGCGGCTGGCGGGTTTTGTGGAGTCGCAGCGCGTGGGGCGCGAGGTGCTGTATCGGTTGGTGCCGGAGCGCTTTCGGGAGCTGCGGGCAGATTTGGAGGCGTTGGTGGGGTTTTCGTTCGCTGACACGCCCTCGCAGGCGGCGTCAATTTTACCTGAAGAGGTCGAGGCATGAGTCAGACAGAAGCAGAACGCTTTGAATCGTTGACGGATTGGGCGCGGATGAAGGCGTCGGTCATCACCTATCCCATCGCCCGGGTGTTGCACCGCTGGGGTTTTCACCCGAATACCATCACATTGCTGGGACTGGGATTGACGGTGGGGGTGAGCGTGGTGGTGGGATTGGGCTACACGCGACTTGGCGGCGTGTTGCTGCTGCTGGCCTCTTCGTTGGATGCGTTGGACGGGGCCCTGGCGCGGGTGGGGGGGGAGCGCAGTCGCTTTGGCGCCTTCCTCGATTCTACCCTCGATCGCATTTCCGAGGGGGCTTTGATGTGTGGGCTGCTCGTCGCGTTGTATCCGCGCGGTTCGGCCCTGGAAGTGTATTTGATTTTCGCCACGTTGTTGGGTTCCCAGCTGGTGAGCTATACGCGCGCGCGGGCTGAGGGGGTGGGCTACACTTGCAAGACGGGGTTGCTCACCCGCGTCGAGCGCGTTCTCCTGCTGGGCGTCGGCCTGATCTTCAATTGGATTCGTCCCGTGTTGATTTTGCTGGCGGTGCTGTCGTGGTTTACCGTCTTGCAGCGGATCTTCTACGTCTACCGCGAAGCGCGCCGGGACCCCTGAGGAGGCTCACTGACGGTAGCCAAGGTCGGCCGCGCGGGTGAAGGCGGCGTCGGCCCCGGCGTGATAGTTGAGGGCGCGCAGGGTCAGTCCCAGGAAATGATAGGCCTCTGCCGACTGCGCGTCATACTGGAGGGCGGTCTCCAGGGCCTCCCTCGCGGCGGTGTAGTCCCCAGCGTTGAAGCGCGCCCAACCCAGAAGAGTCCACGCTTCCGCGTCCTGGGGCGCGAGTTGGACGGCGCCCTCAGCCGCATGGAGCGGCTCGCCTTCCAGCGTCAGGTTGCGGGCGAGGTAGAAGCGCGCGACGGCCTTCCAGAGGCTCACGTCGGCAGGCGCGCGTTCGAGCGCGGCGGCGGTCCACGTGGGCACCCCGCCATAGGCGCCCTCTGCCGCGAGGGCCGCCGCGACCGCCAGGCATGGCGCGGGGTTTTGTGGATCGAGGGCTTGCGCGCGCAACAGCGCTTCCCGCGCGGTCTCCGTCTCCTGGAGTTTGAGGCGCGCCATTCCCAGCAGCAGCCAGCCGAGCGGGTCGTCGGGCGCGAGCTCCGTGGTCTGTTGATAGTGGCTCAGCGCAGCTGTCGTGTCCCCCAGCTGCTCCAACGCTGCCCCCAACCAGGCCTGCGCGCGAGCGTCCTGCGGGACGTCGGCGACGGCGCGGGAGAGACTACAGGCGGCGAGCGCGGGCTGTTGGCGGCGCAGGAGCGCCTCGCCCAGCTGCCGGGCGCAAAGTCCCGACGCGGGGCAAGCACGCGCGATCCGGCACATTTCTTCATCCAGCGTGCACAGCCCGGCGTCTGCCGCCTCGCGCTGATGGATGAAGTGCAGCGTGGCGGCGGTCAGCGCGGCCTCGGTGTCGGGAGCGAGGCCGGCCCAGGCGTCGGCGGCGATCTCGGCCTCGGCGCAGCGGCGCTGCTGCAACAGGGCGCGGGTCAACCCGGCGTGAGCCTGGCTCGCGTCGGGCGCGAGCTCCAGGTACTGCCGCGCGACAGTTTCGAGCGTTGCCCAATCCTCCGTCGCCGCGAGCAATTCCAGGCGCAGCAGCGGGTCGGCGTCGGGCAGGGATTCCAGCAGGGCTAGCCCTTCGGCGGGACGATTCCAGCGCAGGTACAGCGCCGCGCGCCGCTGCCGGGGATAAGTGTTGGGCGTCAAGTGGGCCTCGGCGGCCTGGAAGGCGGCCTCGGCGGCGGTGAACTCGGCGGCGGCGAAACGCGCCTCCGCTTGCCGCACGCTGGCAAGGCCGGGCTGTTCTGGCGCGGAGCCAGCGATGACGAGCAGCGCCAGCAGTGCCAGGATCGCGCCGCCCCACACGCCGAGCCGCAGCAGGATGGGGGTCATGGGTGCTGTTTCAACACCAGCGGCAGGAAGCTCTGCCCGCGCACTAGGAGGAGCCCCACATGCTGTTCGAGGTAGAATGGTTCGAGCGCCGTCCCGACGGTGAAGGGGCGGCGCGCGGTCAGATACGCCGGGTGCAGTACAAGGATTTCATAGCTGCCGAGGGGGACCTCATGGGTGGCTTCCCAGACGCCGCCGTTTCCCCGATCAACTTCTGCGCCGGTCGCGTCGCGCCAGAGGAAGCTGACACCGTCGAGAGTGGACTCTGCAGGGTCTTGTGTTCCATCGCCGTCGGCGTCGCTGAATGCGGAGATCGTCACCGTTACCAGTCGTACCGGTTGGGTGCTGTACAGCGTCGTAGAGATTTCCGCCGTCGTAGGCCACGCCTCCCAATTGCCTGCCTGATCGCGCGCACGCGCCCGGAAATACCAGACGCCGTCTTGGGTGATGTCCGTGGCGTCGAAGCTGAAGCGCCCGACGGTCTGCAGCGGCCCGGCGAGGTCGTCCCAGGGGCCATCGCTGTTGCGCGCGGCCTGGATCTCGGTGTACCAGTAGCCGGTTTGGGTATCGGCCGCTTCCCAGGTGAGGCTCAGCGTGCCTGCCAGAGTGTTTGCGGGCAGCGCGTGGAGGGCCGAGACTGGCGGTTGGGTGTCCCCCAGATCGCCGTAAGCCAGCAGCACGGGCGGGCCGCCAATCATGTATGATCCTTCTGGGTTCTGATTGGCGGTTGCCGGCGCCAGCGAAATCCGGTAAGTGCCGGCCTCCGCTACTAACGTTGTGGTGAGGCCCTCATGGGTGATGAGGGTGAGGCTGGCGCTGAAGGCCGGCTGCTGCAACGTGCGGACGACTGGCGCGGGGTTCCAGACGACATCGGTGCGCCCGTGCGCCGCGCTGAGGAAGCTCACGCGATGGAGGGGGCCGCGAAAAGGGCCGATGACTTCTTCGGCGTCGCGCAGGTAGCGAGCGGCGACTTGATAGGCGATGTAGGCGGGGCGGAGCGAGTGATCATCGCGGGTGATGCCGTAACGCTCACCCATGCCGCCATAATCATCGTGCAGGCGGAAGATGAAGAGGCGCTCTACCCCGGTGGCGCGTGCGTTGGCGTAGGTCTCGATGACATAGGCGGCGGCTTCGGCGGCGGTGGCACTGTAGAAGGGAGGCCAGGGAGTGGTGGGTTGATCTTCGTCCCAAATGGGCACGCCGGTTTCGGTCAGCCACAGCGGATGTGGCCCGACGGTTGCATCAACGGCAGCTTTTACCTGGGCTGCGATGTCGTGGGCCTGGTAAACATTCGAGTAAAGGTGAAGGGACATCACATCGAAGTAGGCGTTGTAAGCGGCTGCCTGGGGATCGGCAGCCAGCAGATCGAGAACCTGCTGGTAGAAGGTGGGATTGCCCCAATACGCCAATCCGCCGAAGAGGACGGTGGCATCGGGATTGGCGTGTTTGGCTGCCAGATAGCCCACCTTGAGCAGCTGGGCGTATTCCTCGGGTGTGCCGAGCCAGAAGCCGGTAAGATCGGGTTCATTCCAGATCTCCCAGACGTCCACCCTGCCCTTGAAATGGCCGACGACCGTCTCCACATACCGCGCCCACAGGTTTTCTGGATCGTCCCAGGCGCGTTTCAATTCCTTAGGCGGGCAGGGGCGCCAGCCTACGGGATCGTTGCGGGGATGTCCCATGAGCAGCGGCTGTGGGGCGCGCTGGATGACGGCCGGGCAGTCCGCGGCCCACACAGCGGGCGACCCCAGGATGCCAACAATGTTCATGGGGATGCCGAGGGCGGCGTAACGGTTGAGGATGGCCTCGTGTCCGGAGAACTCGTAATAGCCGGACGAGACTTCGGTGGCGTTCCAGCGGAAGTCGAAGCGATCCCAGCGTGCGCCGGCGTTAGCGGCCAGCTGCATCCACGGGTCATCGTAGAAGGCGTAGCAGAGACCGAGGGAGCCGTCGGCTTCATGCACTGGTGGCAGAGGAGAAAGGGGCGCTGCGCTGCCGGTCTGGGTCAACAGCAAACTGCTCAGCAGCAGGCTGAGGCTAAAGCGCAACAGGTGTGATTTTCTCATCGTCATGACCTTTACAGAAGACGGTCCACGAATGAATGCAGCTTCATTTTACCATTGAACAGGGAGGCCGCTATTTGCATTTTCTCTTCAAATCGGTACAATGGTTCTCTACAAATGAAAATGTGAATCGTGAGTTGTGGGCAGTGAGCAGCGACTGTGACGGCTCTCTTCTCATGGCTCACTGATCTCTATTTGCTGAGGAGGGCATATGCGCGTCCTGGTAGCGGACCCGAACATGGCTTTTGCGACTTTGCTTCAAGAAGAACTGCGCCGACAGGGATACGAGGTCGTGGGAGCCTCCACGTGCGCCGAGTCGCTGGACCAGGCCCGCGCCGGTACCCTCGACCTGGCCCTGCTCGATATGGCGTTGGATGAGCCGGGGGCCGTCGCGTTAGGCCAGCAGCTGCGGGAGCTGCATCCGACCCTGCGCCTGATGCTGATTCCCTTGATGGGCGAGTCGCTCGCGCCGGAGGTGGCGACCTCGCTGGCGATCCAGGGCATTTTGCCGAAGCCCTTTTTCCTGCCGGAGCTGCCGGAGCGCATTGGAGCGGCTTTGCGTGCGCCGCTCGTCCCGCTGGACATCAAGCTCACTGAGGAGACATCGCCGCCGCCTTCCGCTCCCGAAGCCTCCCCCGCGCCTGCGCCTTCCTCGAAGCCCCCGGTGCAGGACGCGACGGTCATCGAGCTGAAAGCGCAGGTGACCCGTCATCGCCGGGCGTTAGAGCGTGTGATGAACGGCCTGGCCCAGGAGGTGGGCGCCGATGCGGTGGTGCTGACGGTGGATGACGAGATGGCGACCTGGGTGGGCATGTTGAGCAAGGCCGACGCCGAGGCGATGGCGCAGGCCGTCATACAAGGCTGGGTCACCTCGGCGCAGGTGGCGCGGATTCTGGGCCGCGAGCAGCTGCGCTTCGAGCAGAGCATCGCCGGCGGCGATTACATGCTTTACGCGCTCAGCGTCAACGCCTGGATGATCCTGGCGGTTGCTATCCGTGGCAACCCGGCCTTGGGCCTGTTGCGTCATCGCGCCAGGGGCGCCGTTGAGGAAATTGCGGGCCTCTGCGCTGTGTGAGCGCTGACCCGTGGCGGCTTGATGCGCAAGGGATTTTTGGCCGGGCTGGTGTTGTTGCTCGCAGGCGTTTACCTGCTGAACCTGGGCGTGTACGTGTGGGACGCCGGGCTGTGCCTCGGCCTGGGCCTGTTGATCCTTGGTGTGACCCTCTGCCGCGTTTTCTATCCGCCTGCGCCCAAACCCGTCGTTCCCGCGCCCGTGCCCCTTGCTGAGTGGTTTGCCGCGCGACGCAAGGGAGTGTGGCGGGGCGTCGCCCTGGGATTGGCGCTGCTGGTGGGCGTGCTGGCTCGCCGCAAGGCCCCTGAGTCTGATTTCACCGCGGTGTTGGGCCTGTGGCTGTTGGCGCTGAGCATTTTCGCCGCGACATTGCCCGCGCGCGTCGGGGCACCTTCCACCCTGGCGCGTCTGGGACGCCAGGAAGCGCTGGCTTTGAGCCTCCTGCTGATAGCGGCGCTGCTGGTGCGTGGGGTAGCGTTGGGGCGCGTCCCGGCGAATTTCGGCGGCGATGAGGGGACGCAGGCGCTCCTGAGCCTGCAGCTGGTGGAACGTCCCCTGGGAAATCCCTTTGCCACGAGCTGGTATTCGGTGCCGACGCTCTCGTTTCTGCTCTACGGCGCGGCGATGCGGCTTTTCGGCGCGGGGATGGCGGGCGCGCGGGCACTTTCGGCGCTCGTGGGGACGCTGACCGTGCTCACGACTTTCCTCCTGGCGCGTGAGATGGGCGGACGCCGGGTGGGGTGGGTGGCGGCGCTCGTCGTCGCGTTTTCCGCCTATCACCTGCATTTCAGTCGCCTCGCGTCGAACCAGATTTTTGATCCGCTGATCGCGACCCTTACCTTCTGGCAACTGTGGCGCGCGCTGTACGGCAGCGCGGAGGACGAGACCCCGGCGGCGTGGGGCTGGGCGGGCCTCGCGGCGGGGCTGGGCTGGTATACGTACTTCGGCGCGCGCTGGGTCACGGGGATGGTAGGATTGTTCCTCGTCTGGCGGCTGCTTGTCGAGCCGCGTTTTTGGGCGCGCCATCGCCGCGGGCTGGCGTTGTTGGCTCTGGGATGGCTGACCATGACTGCGCCGTTGGCGGTCTGGTATGCGGCGCATCCGGGGGATTTGACCGCGCGCGCCAATTCTGTCAGCATCTTTGCCTCGGGATGGCTGACGCGGGAGATGGCGTTGACGGGGCGCAGCGCGCTCGCGTTGTTGGGCCAGCAGTTCTGGAAAGCGGCCACAGCGTTCCATTTGACGCCCGATCCCACTTTCTGGTATTATCCCCAGGCGCCGCTGCTCGATTTCATTTCCGGCACGCTGTTGCTGGTGGGGATGGTCGCGGCGTTGTTGCGGGCGCGCTGGCCGGCGCGGGGCCTGACACTGTTGTGGTTTTGGTCCACGTTGGTGCTGGCCTGGGTGATGACGGAAAATCCACCCAGCAGCCAGCGCGGCCTGCTGCTGGTGCCGGCGGTCGCGCTGGGCGTGGGTTGGGGCGTGGAGGCGATTTTCACGGCGTTGCCGGCGCCCCCGCGGCGGAAGGCGGCCTGGCTGTCGCGCGCCATGGGGCTGACGCTGGCCATCATGGCGCTGGCCAACCTGGGCTTTTACTTTGGCGTGTACACCCCTCGCCGCACCTACGGCAATCCCACCGCCTGGGTAGCGACGGAGGTCGCTCACTATGGCACGGCGCATCCGGCGGCCGGCATGACGTACTTCTTCGGCGCCCCGTTCCTTTATTGGGATTTTGGGACGCTGGCGTTTCTGCTGCGCGATCAGCCCGGCATGGATGTGTTGCCCAACGAGATTCCGGAAGTGGTCGCGCCGGCGCGCTTCATTCTGGTACCGGAGCGCGCGGGGGAATTCACGGCCCTGCAAGCGCGCTATCCCGGCGGCGTCGTGCACGAGCTGCGGGCTCCCGATCAACGCTTGCTGGCGCTGATCTACGATTGGCCCGCTCCTTGAGCGCGTTTGCTGGCGTCAGGCCGGGGATTTTATCCTCCGCCGGTTTGAATTTGACATTCATTCCTTCGCCGGTATAATGGCGTCTGCTATTCATCGTGCGTCGGGTTGGGGTTCATGAGCCAGCCACCGCACGATGGAGGGGCAACACCGGAAAATCCTAGCCGGTATCATCAGGTATCGGGGGCACTGAAGGGGGGGAGAAGCGTGACTTTTGTAGTGGCCGATGACAACGAGTCCTTTGACTCTTTGCTACGACGGTTCAAGAAACGGGTGCAGGGCGACCGCATTCTGTCGGAGATCCGCAAGCGGCGTTATTTCGAACAGCCGAGCGTGGTGCGGAAACGGAAGCGGGCCGCTAAACTGCGCAAGTCTCGTCGCACGACGATGAAAGACCTGCGCCGCACCTACTAGAAGAAAGGGGCCTCATGGGATTGCGTGACCAGCTCCAGCAGGATCTGCAGAATGCGATGCGCGCGCGGGACGAACATCGTAAGGCTGCCTTACGGATGGTGTTGCTGGAGGTGCAGCTGGCGGAAGCCGAACGTGGCGCCCTCAGCGATGCCGATGTCCTGGCGTTGATTCAAAAGGAGATCAAGCGCCGCACCGAAGCCCTGGACATGTTCCGGCAGGGGGGACGTGCGGACCTGGAAGCTAACGAGCTGGTGGAGTTGGAAATCCTGAAAGGCTATCTCCCGGCGGCTTTGTCCCCCGAAGCTCTGACCGGGCTGGCGCGCGCCGCCATCGCGGAAGTGGGCGCGACCTCGATCGCCGACATGGGCAAAGTGATGCAGGTGCTCATGCCTCGCGTGCGGGGGCAGGCGGATGGGCGGTTGGTCAACCAGATTGTCCGCGATCTGCTATCAGCCTGAACTCCCTCTGCGCCGTAGAATCCGTCACATGATGAAGAGGGGGCCTTGGGGTTCCCTCTTCTGTGCTTCAACGGGAATACGATTTCGATGAAACCCAGGCGTTCTGAACCTTATTCGCGCCGCTGGATTTTGCGACAGGTTCTGTATGGCCTGGGTCTTTCTTTGTTCGCTACTTTGACGTTAGTTCTCACTTTCACCGGGCAGTACGATGTCACCCTGGGGGCGGTGGCGGTGCAGGACATTTACTCTCCCCGGGACATCACTTTCGTCAGTGATGTGTTGAGCACGCGCCTGCAGGATGAAGCGCGCCGGCAGGTGTCCCCCCTTTATACCGGCGTGGATCCGGAAATCGCCCGTCAGCAGCTGGCGCGCCTCCGCCAGGTGTTGGATTATCTCGCCGCCGTGCGCGCGGACCCCTACGCGACGGAGGTGCAGAAGCGCAGCTGGGTGCTGGCAGTCCCGGAGCTCGGGGATCTCTCTGTCAGTGATATTAGCAACCTCCTGGCGTTGCCGGATTCCAGCTGGACGCGGGTGCAGCTGGAGAGCCGCAGCCTTCTGGATCAGATCATGCGCCGTGAGGAGATCCGTCCCGGCAATCTGCTGGAGGTGCGAGAGCGGCTGTCGCCGCTGGTGCCGCTGGATATTCCTCAGGATGAAGCCAATCTCATCGTGGCGCTGGCCAAACGTTTTGTGGTCCCCAACAGCTTCTTTGATCAGGCCGCGACCGATGCGGCACGCGAAGCGGCAGCGCAGGCCGTGGGGCAGGTGACCCGGACGTTGCGCAATGGCGAGATCATCGTCCGCAGCGGGACGGTGGTCACCGAATTGGAACTGGAGGCTCTCGAGGAATTGGGCCTGACGCGGCAGCATACCGCCTGGCATGACATCGCGTTTCAGGGCGCACTGGCCGTCGTGGCGACGGTGTTGTTGGGCCTGTACTTGATGCAGTTACAGCCTGAAGTGCTGCAGAACCCCCGGCAGGAAGGGGTGTTGTTCCTGGTGATGGTGATTTTTATGGCACTGGCGCGCCTGCTGGTGGCGCCGGGATCGCTGTTGCTCTATCTTTTTCCCGTCGCGGCCTTGGGAATGTTGCTGACGACCACGGCGGGGTATGCGGCGGCGGTCGGCGGTGTGTTGTACGTGGCCTTCATCAGCGGTTTGATCAGCGGCTCGGCCCTGCATGTGACGGTCATCCTGTTGGGCAATGGCCTCGTAGCGGCGCTGTCGTTGCCGCGCTATGAGCAGACGGCTGCGATTTTCCGCAGCGGCCTGTTGGGAGGACTTGTCGGCGCGGTGTTGCGGCTCGTGTTTGCCTCGACGGAGGAACTGTTGTTGGACCCGTTCCCGTTCTTGCTCGATGCGGGCGTCAGCGTCGCTGGCGGCGTGATCGGCGGTGGGCTGACGTTGGGCGGGCTGTTTCTCCTCGCGCCGTTGTTTGATTTGATTACCACCTTTCGTTTGGTAGAGCTCAGCCATCCCAATCACCCGCTGTTGCAGCGGCTGCTGCGCGAGGCGCCGGGAACGTTTCATCACACGATGATGGTGGCGAGCATGGCGGAACAGGCGGCGGAGCGCATCGGCGCCAACGCGCTGTTGACCCGTGCGGGGACTTACTATCACGACGTGGGGAAACTGGCCCGTCCCTATTTCTTCATCGAAAACCAGGAGGGGCTGAGCAATCCTCACGATCGCCTGGACCCGCAAACGAGCGCGGACATTGTCATTGGGCATGTCAACGATGGGCTGAAGCTGGCGCGGCAGTACGGATTGCCGGAACGCATTCGGGCGTTCATCTCCGAGCATCATGGGACGATGCGGGCGAGTTTTTTCTATCAGAAGGCGGTTGATGCAGCGGGCGGCGAGGCCAGCCTGGTGGATGAGTCGCTGTTCCGTTATCCGGGGCCCCGTCCGCAGAGTGTGGAGACGGCGTTGACGATGTTGGCCGATAGCGCTGAGGCGGCAACCCGCGCCGCGAGGCCGACGTCGGCGGAGGAGATCGCGCGCGTGGTGAATGGGGTATTTCAGGCGCGGATCAACAATGGGCAGCTGAGCGAGTGTCCGATTACTCTTGAGGAGCTGGAAATTGTGAAGGCCACGTATATCGAATTATTGCGCGGGGCGTTCCACCCGCGGATTCAATATCCCGACATGAAAGAGAAATCTACCGGTGAGGTTAAGGCGTGAGTATTTTGCATGCGGTTCAAATTCAGAACGAAGTGCCCCTGGAGGGCATAGACCCCGTGTTGCTGCGGGTGGCGGCTTTGGTGACCCTGAAACACCAGAATGTGACGTCACCGTGTGAGCTGGCCATCGTGATCAGCGACGATGCGTCCTTGCAGGCGCTCAATGCGCGTTTTCGCGGCGTTGACCGGCCGACCGATGTGCTGTCGTTTGTCAATGACACGCGCGGTCCCTTCGCGGTCGTGGGCGCGGGGGACTTTCCGCGTTATTTGGGGGACATCGTCATCTCGCTGCCGACGGCGGAGCGCCAGGCAGAGGAGGCCGGCTGCCCGGTGACGCAGGAACTGCAGCTGCTCATTGTCCATGGCGTGCTGCACCTCTTGGGCTATGATCACGCCGACGAGGTCCAAAAGGCGCAGATGTGGCAAGCGCAGGGCGAAATCCTGGCGCTGTTGTCTATCGAGACCTCTCTGCCGGAATGAATCCCAAACCGCATTCCAGTCTGCTGGCAAGTTTCCGTTTTGCCGGCGCCGGGTTATGGGACGTCCTCTACACGGAGCGCAATTTTCGCATCCATCTGGGCGTGACGGTGGCCGTGATCGCGATGGGCTTGTGGCTTGACGTGTCGCGGCAGGAATGGGCCGGCCTGTTGCTGTGCATTGGCTTTGTGCTTGTGGCGGAGATCTTCAACACGGGAGCGGAATTGCTGGTAGACCTGGCAAGCCCGACTTATCATCCCCTGGCCAGGCGCGTGAAAGACCTGGCTGCGGGCGCGGTGCTGTTGGCGGCGATGATTGCCGTGATTGTCGGGCTGTTGCTGCTCGGCCCGCCGCTGCTGCTGCGCCTGGGGCTGGGCCATTAGCGGACTCATTTTTCAGATTTCAATTCTCGCGGTATACTGTGCTGAGAGTGGCAGCTGACGTATGCCGGTTGAGGAGGGACTATGTCGTGGTCGAATCCCCGTGACATTGCGCTGATCTTTTTGAGCCTGCAGGCGCTGGTGATGGCGTTGATCCCGCTGGCGTTGCTTGCGGGGTTGGCGTATGCCGTCCATCGGGTGCGTCCCGTGGTGCGGCGTTATCTGCGCCTGGCCTTCGTCTATGCGGAACAGGGGCGCCGGCGCGTCGAGACCATCACGCAGCGGATTACCTCGCCCTTCATTCGCGTGCACAGCACGGCCCGTATGACACAGACCATTCTGCGACAATTGACCGTGAAAAAGTGAGTAGGGTGTCAAAAATCTGAGCATTAGAACAGGAGGTCATTGTGAGTGCAAAATTGCGCGCGTTGTTAATTGGTGGCGCTGTGGGGTCTTTGGTGGGAGCTTTGGCGGGCTGGATTTATTACAACACCGCGACCGTCGAAGTGGACGAGGCGGGGAAAGAGCACCTTCCCGCTATGTCGCCCGGCTCTGCGGTGAAATTGGGGGTAGGAGTGCTCGGCGTGCTCAGGATGCTTTCGGGGTAGCCCGAAAGGCCGGTGATGCTTTGCTGCGCGGTGATGCGGGGCGGCGCGTCATGCGGGGCCGGCGGCCAGCCGTCGTAGCCAGGGATTGAGGCGTCGTTCGCGTTCCAGCGTGCTGGCGGGACCGTGCCCTGGGAAGACGCGGGTTTCTGCAGGCAACGTCAGCAACCGCCGCAGGCTTGCCGTCAGTTGTCGGGCGTTGCCGCCGGGCAGATCCGTGCGCCCGACGTCGCCGGCGAACAGCGTGTCCCCGGTAAACACGGCGTTCTCTTCCGCGCAGTAGAGGCAGACGCTGCCAGGCGTGTGCCCCGGCGTGTGCAGCACCTGCAGATGCCGGCGCCCGATCTCCAGAGTGACGCCATCGAGCAGTTCCAGGTCAGGCGCTGACGACGGGATGTTCAGGCCGAACAGCGCCGCGCCGCCGCCGGTAGCCAGCAAGTCGCGGTCGGCGGGATGCACTCCGAGGGGCGCCGGAAAAACCTGCTGCAGTTGCGCGTTTGCGGCGATGTGGTCGAAGTGCCCGTGAGTGTTCAGCAGGTAGCGCAGACGCACGTGGCGCTGCGCGATCTCGTCGAGGAGTGGCTGCAGTTCTCCACCAGGATCAATCACGGCGCCGTCGTGATCGGTCTCGCCGGACTCATCGTAGATGAGATAGCAATTCGAATCTACCATCCCGATAGGCAGACAGAGGATCATCGGTAACTCCAGAGATGAAATCGCCCCGTCGTACTTGCAAGCGCGACGGACGTGGGAGACATTGTAACGCAAAGCGGTCAGGCCGCAACGGGGGTTGATGCTCGGATCCGCTTTTCGGACAACAGGGAGGAGCGCATGAACCGTGAGTTATTGGACTGCCTGGTGGAATTGGCGCAGGCTGAGGGGCTGGATGCGGTGGCATTGGTGCCCGGCCCCAATCTGTTGCATCTGACCGGCTACAGCTTTCATCTCAGCGAAAGGCCTACGCTGGCCCTGATTCCCGTAGATCAGCCGCCGGTGATGGTGGTGCCGGCGCTGGAAGCGGGCAAGGTCAGCGAACTGGAGGTCTTTGCTTATACCGATGAGGAAGGCTACGCCATGGCGTTCCACGAGGCCTGTGTGGCGTTGGAGCTGGCGGACGCCCGTATCGGGGTGGAGGCGCTGCGCATGAGGCTGCTGGAGGCGCGCCTCCTGGAGCGCTATGCCGCCGGTTCGCACCTGGTGCCGGCGGATGAGCTGTTGAGTCAGCTACGGGTGCAGAAGTCCTCGCTGGAACTCGCTGCGATGCGTCGCGCCATTGCCGTCGCCGAGACGGCCTTTTTGGGCTGGCTCGCCGATCTGCACCCCGGCATGACCGAACGTGAGGCGACGGCGCGCCTCGTGGCGCGGTTGCTCACTAGCGGGGCGGATGCGATTTCCTTCGACCCGATTGTGGCCGGCGGTCCCAACGGCGCTTTGCCGCACGCGGTGCCCGGTTCGCGCCCGCTGGCCTATGGCGATTGGCTGGTCGTGGATTGGGGCGCTTTCGTCGAGGGCTACGCCTCGGATCTGACGCGCGCGGTGACCCTCGGTCCGCCGGCGGGACCGCTGTGCGCTGTCCATGAGCTCGTGCTCCGCGCCAACGAGGCCGGTCGTGCGGCCGCTCGTCCCGGCGTTGCGGCGGAGGCGGTTGACGCTGCGGCGCGGGCTGTTATCGCGGCGGCGGGTCACGGGGAGCATTTCACGCACCGAACCGGCCACGGCCTGGGCCTGGAGGTGCATGAGCCGCCGTACATTGTCGCCGGCAACGCGGCGGCGTTGTTGCCGGGCATGACCTTTACCGTCGAGCCGGGCGTGTATCTGGAAGGGGTGGGGGGCGTGCGCATCGAGGACAATGTGGTGGTCACCGCCGCCGGCGCGGAGACGCTCAGCAC
>JAGPHL010000008.1:0-1935 GCA_018055515.1 Anaerolineae bacterium | reverse complement strand
ACTCATGGTGCAATCGAATACGGGCAATCAACCGCCTGGCTTCACCCCGATAGCGCCGCGGAATGTTCAGGAAACGGGCCTGAATATCGGTTTCCTGACCGACCTGGCGTTGAAAGTGCTTTATTTCGAGAGCTATGTCTCCGGCCGGGATCTGGCGACGCGCATGGCGTTGCCTTTCGCGGGAGTGGTCAGTCAATGCCTGGAATTCCTCAAACGCGAGCGCCTTTGTGAGGTGCGCGGGGCGACCGGCGGCACCAGCGGACTTTCGGAATCTACCTACGAGTACGTGCTGACCGCTCGGGGACGCGAGATGGCGCGGGATGCCCTTGAACGCAGTCAGTACGCCGGGCCGGCTCCCGTGCCGCTGGACATTTACAATCAGTCGGTGCGGCGCCAGGGCCTCAAGGAGATCACCGTGAACAAACGCCAGCTGCGGCAGGCGATGTCGCACCTTGTGATCAACGAAACGACCTTCGAGCAGATCGGCCCTGCTGTCAACTCCGGACGTTCGATTTTCCTCTTCGGCGCGCCGGGCAACGGCAAAACCTCCATCGCAGAAGCCATCGGCTCCCTGCTGATGGAAGGCGATATTTTTATCCCCTTTGCCGTCGAAGTAGATGGGCAGGTGATCAAGGTCTTCGACAACGTCAACCATGTACTGGCGCCCCTGGATGCGGCGACGCAGCGCACCCTTGACACCCGCTGGATCCACATCCGGCGCCCTTTCATCGTGGTTGGCGGCGAGCTCACGTTGGAAGGGCTGGATCTGGTTTACGACGTGAACAACAAATATTACGAGTCGCCATTCCAGATGCGCGCTAACGGCGGCATCCTGTTGATTGACGACTTCGGACGTCAACAGGTCCGCCCGCGTGATCTGCTGAACCGCTGGATCGTGCCGCTGGAGAAGCGCCTGGATTATCTGACCCTGCACACGGGCCGCAAAATCGAGATTCCTTTCGAGGTGCTGATTGTCTTCTCGACCAACCTCGCCCCCAAGGACCTGGTTGACGAGGCTTTTTTGCGCCGTATCCGCCACAAAATCGAGGTCGGCGATCCCGATTGGGACGGCTACCGCGAGATTCTCAAGCGCATTTGTCAGGCGCGGGGGATCGAGTGGAGCGATGCCGCGCTGGCGTACCTGATCAAGGAACATTATATCAAGCCGCATCGCCCTCCGCGCGCCTGTCATCCCCGTGACCTGGTAGATCAGATCATTGACATTGCCCGCTATCTCAACGTGCCGCCCTCCCTCAGCCAGGAACTCCTGGATCGGGCCGCGGCGGCTTATTTTGTGGAGCTCTAACATGGCGCAATTTCCTTCAACCTGGCCTTCCCATCGTCCGTTGATCTTTGCCCACCGGGGCGCGAGTCACGCCGCGCCGCAGAACACCCTCGTGGCCTTTCGGAAAGCCCTGGAGATGGGCGCCGATGGTGTCGAGCTGGACGTGCACCTCAGCGCGGATGGCGTGCCGGTCGTCATTCACGATGAGCGGGTGGACACGACGACTAACGGCAGCGGCGCTGTCGCCGATCTCACGCTGGCGCAGCTGCAGGCGCTGGATGCCGGCGTGCGTTTCGACCCGGCCTTTGCCGGCGAGCGAATCCCGACGTTGGAAGAGGTGCTGACGACGTTTGGGCAGCAGCTGCTCATCAACATTGAGCTCAAGGCTTTTTTGCGGCGGGATGACGCGCTGGAGGCGGCGGTGGTGGCGCTGGTGCGGCGGCTGGGGCTGACGGAGCGGGTGTGGTTTTCGTCCTTCAAGCCCTATGCTCTGGCGCAGGCCCGTGCGCTCGCGCCCGAGATCCCCTGCGGCCTGTTGTATGACCCCTTGAGCTTCGGCGCGCGGTTGTTCGGGCCTATCACGCCGCATGAAGCGCTGCATCCCCATCACGGGCTGCTCACCGAGGCGCGCATTCGGCGGGCGCACCGCC
>JAGPHL010000156.1 GCA_018055515.1 Anaerolineae bacterium | reverse complement strand
ACGATGACGGTGACACAGCCGACGACGATGGGCCGGCTCGCCGGCGTCGTCAGTGGCTGGTCGCATTGCGATACTGTCAGTGAGACGCTCGCCGGGGCGCAAGTCGTGATCGCCACCAGCGATGGTAAGAACGTGGTTCTCACCACCGACGCTGACGGTGCTTACGCGGCCTGGCTACCCGTCGGGCCTTACACCCTGACCGTTTCCGCGGAGGGATACGTTCCCGTTACCCTCGCGGGCGCGGTACAGCCGACGATGCAGTCGCGCAGTGTGGACCTGCGCCTGGATGCGCCGTGTGTCAGCGTGACCTATGATCAGCCCTTCGACGTGGTAGTCGTCCAGGGCCAGCGGCTTACCCGCACGCTGACGCTCAACAACCGTGGCGCGGGGCGGTTGACGTACAACAACGTCCTCGCTACCGGCCTCTGGCTGACCGTTGATCCCAAGGCTGGCTCTGTGGCGCCCGACAGCGCCCAACCCGTGAACGTCATCTTCGACGCGACCGGATTGGATGTGGGAGTCTACAACTCCAGCATGGAGATCGTCCACAACGATACGAAGAGCGGACGGCTGTTCATTCGCCCGATCCGCATGACGGTGGTGGCTCAAGGCACGGTCCTGACGCCGGTCACGGACGCGAAGACCGGCAACCCCGGCGAGACGGTCACTTACGTGATGACGGTGACCAACTCCATCGCTACGGCTGTCACCTTCGACATCGCGGCTACGGGCAACGTTTGGACGACCACCGCTCCGGCGACGGTGACGGTGGCGGCCAACGGTACGGTCACCTTCACCGTTGATGTGGACATCCCCGCTGACGCGCACACCGGCGACTCCGACACGGTCATCGTCAAGGTCACGTCGCAGGGCGCGGATGGGCAGGTGGGTGAGGCCGTCTTGCAGACGACCGTCGCCGAACAGCCCGTCGTGTTGGCGCTGACCAAGGCCGCCAATCCGGCTGAGGGCGTGTTGCCCGGGGACGTCGTCACCTACACCCTCACCCTCGCCAACAACGGCAACGACCCGCTCACCATCGCCCTCACCGACCTCATCCCGGCCGGCGTCACGTATATCGCGGGGAGCGTCACCGGCGGCGCGAGCCTGCAAGATCCGCCCGCCCGCATCGTCTGGGAGGGCGTCCTGGCCAAGGGCGCGCAGCAGACCATCACCTTCAAGGTGACGATCAACGCGGATGTGGCGCGCGGAAGCCTGATCACGAACACGGTCACGGCGACGGTAGGGGGTGTGCCGTACACTGCACAAGCGACGGTGCATGTCCGGCCGCAATACTCCGTCTACCTGCCGCTCGTGTTCCGCAACGCGCCGTAGCCTCTAGCGGGCTGCTTTCTCTGGAGGGCCATCAGGGCTACCCTGGTGGCCCTCATTCTTGTGAAGGCCAAACTGCAAAAAATATTAGAAATTGGATGACCTGTAAACTATTTCAAGGAAGGAAAAGTGATGAACGTAAGAAAGTCCCTTTGCGTATTGCTGTTATTCGTCTTGCTTCTCGGCGTGTGGAACTTGCCCCCGCGCGAGGTCTCCGCCGCGCCGTCTGCGCCGCTCACGCCCACGGTGGGCTATGCCGTGCAGATGGACCTCTCGCCGGCGCTGCGCGACATGTCGCCGCTGCCGGCAATGCCGCAGCCGTCGTCTGCGCCGGCCGTCAACTTCCCGCTGCCCAAGGCGCTCCGCTCGAGCGCCGCGGGAGGGACGGATCCCGTCCTCCAAAGTGAGGCGGGAATCACGGCCATGCCGGCCCCGCTCACCAGTTTCGACGGCGTGAGCAACGTCAACAGCGTCCATCCGCCCGACACGCAGGGCGACATCGGCTACGACCCCGCGACCGGCACAAAATACTACGTGCAATGGGTCAACCTCTCCTTTGCCGTATGGGACGTCACCGGCACCCCCACCCAGATTTACGGCCCCGTCAACGGCAACACGCTCTGGCAGGGCTTCGGCGGCGCCTGTGAGACCACGAACCACGGCGATCCGATCACCCTTTTCGATCCGCTTGCCCATCGCTGGCTGATGAGCCAGTTCTCGGTTAACGTCCCGTACTATCAATGTATCGCCATCTCCCAGACCGCCGACCCGACCGGCCCCTGGTATCGGTACGCCTTCCTGGTCAGTTCGACCAAGATGAATGACTATCCCAAATTCGGCGTCTGGCCGGATGGCTATTACATGACGGTCAACCAGTTCACCAACGGTTCCTCTTGGGGCGGCGCGGGCGTCTTCGTCTTCGAGCGCGCTAAATTGCTCGCCGGCAATCCTACCGCGTCGTTCCAGTATTTTGATCTGTACAACGTCAATTCCAACTTCGGCGGGATGCTCCCCTCCGACCTCGACGGTTCCACGCCGCCGCCCGCGGGCGCGCCCAACTATTTCATGGAAGTGGACGACGGCACGTGGATCGGACCGAGCGATGCCATGCGCATCTGGAAATTCCACGTGGACTGGACCAATCCGTCTAACACGACGTTCGGCGTCAACGGGCAGCCCAATGCCGTGTTGAACACCGCCGCGTGGACGCCGCTGTGTACCAGCACGCGCGCTTGCATCCCACAGCCGGGCACCTCGGTCAAACTGGACGCCATCGGCGACCGGCTGATGTACCGCCTGGCCTACCGCAACTTTGGGGATCACGAGGCCCTGGTCGTCAATCACACCGTTGACGCCGGAAGCGGCCTCGCCGGCGTGCGCTGGTACGAGGTCCGCGACCCCGGCGGGTCGCCGGTGATCTACCAACAGGGCACGTATGCCCCGGATTCCCATCACCGCTGGATGGGCAGTGTGGCGATGGACGCTCAAGGCAACCTCGCCCTGGGCTACAGCGTGTCCAGCAGCAGCGTCTATCCCTCCGTGCGCTACGCCGGACGGCTGGCGAACGATCCTCTGGGGACGCTGCCCCAAGCCGAGACGTCGCTGGTCGTCGGCAGCGGCTATCAGACCAGCGGCTACAATCGCTGGGGCGACTACAGCATGATGGGCATTGACCCAGTGGACGACTGCACCTTCTGGTACACGCAGGAATATCTGGCGTCGTCTGGCTACGCGCCCTGGGTGACGCGCATCGGCTCCTTCCGTTTTCCCAGCTGCACGGTCGCCGAACCCGGCACCTTGCGCGGCGTCGTGCAGAATGCCGTAACCCATAGTCCTCTTGCAGGCGCGACCGTGGCAGCCACCCCCGAGACGGGGACTCCCACAGCGACCACCAGCGGCAGCGACGGCGTCTACGTGCTGCGCCTCGAGCCGGGGGTGTATACCGTGGCGGCCACCGCTTACGGCTACTATCCTTACACCCACAGCGGCGTTGAGGTGACCAGCGCTACGACGACCACCCTCAACGTGCCCCTGACGCCGATCCCCTCCTACGTCGTCTCCGGGACGATCACCGACGCGCAGACCGGTTGGCCGCTCTACGCGCACCTCCACGTGACGGGCAATCCTCAAGACCCCCCGGCGCCCAACAACGACGTGTGGACCGACCCGGTCAGCGGCCATTACAGCCTGACGTTGGCGGCGGGGATCACCTACACGCTGAAGGTCGAGGCCTGGGTTGCCGGCTACTCACCCGCCACCCTGGTCCTCGCCCCGCTGACGGGCAACACGACGTACGACGTGGCATTGCACGCGGACAGGGTCGCCTGCAACGCGCCGGGCTATCGCCTCAACCGCGTCGGGACGACGGAATCCTTCACGGCGGGGACGCTGCCCGCCGGTTGGTCGTTGATAGACAACGCCGGGACCGGCGTGCTGTGGCGTTTCGACGATCCGAAGCCCCGGGGCAATCGCACCGGCGGAACAGGGTCGTTTGCCATCCTTGACAGCGATTACGCGGGATCCAGAAACGTGGACGCCATCTTGCGCTCGCCCGCGATGGACTTCTCCGGCGAAACGACGGTGATCCTGGAATTCAAGTACGACTTCCGCTGGTACATGTACGGCCTCAACGAAGTCGCCGACGTGGACGTGAGTCTCAACGACGGGACGACCTGGACGAACGTCTGGCGGCGCAGTGGGGCCGACGACCGGGGCCCCAAAACTGCCCGCGTTGACATTTCCGCGCTGGCGGCGGGACAGGCCAACGTGCGCGTCCGCTTCCACTACTACAACGCCAAGTACGAATGGTGGTGGCAGGTGGATGATGTGTTCCTCGGAAACTCAACGTGTCTACCGGCGACGGGAGGTCTTGTCGTCGGGGAGGTGAGCGATGCGAACACCGGCGCGCCGGTCGCTGCCGCCCTGCGCAATGACGCCGGCTACACCGCTCAGGCCAGCCTGCAGAACGCCCCCGGCGACGGCGCGTTCTACACGCTCTTTGCCCCTACCGGGACTCACGTCGTCACCGCGACGATGGCCGGATACGCCCCCGGCGTGGCCGCCGTCGTCGTGACGAACGGCGACGCCATGTCGCGCAACCTCGCCCTTGACGCCGGGCTGCTCGCGCTCGCGCCGGAGAGCCTGGAACTGACGCTCCGCACCGGGCTGACCGCGACGCGCGCCATCACCCTGAGCAACAGCGGCGGCTTTACGGCCAGCTTCACCCTCGAGGAGGTCAACGCGCCGTTCACGCCGGCTACCCCCGCCGGGCCGTTTGCCGGCATGGTGCGCCGCGTCTCCCCGAAAGAGCTGCACGCTTTCACCGCCGCAGCGGTGCGCGAATATTTCCCCCCCGACGTTCCATCCCTGGCTGCCGGGGACGTCATCCAGACCTGGCAGAGCAATCTGGTCTCCCCGTGGGGGGTGGCCTTCGATACCGCCGCCGGGGTTCTCTGGCTGAGTGACACGCGCGCCGGCGGCGGCGAGGATCGCAACGTCGCCTTCCAGCCCGATGGTGCGCCTGCCGGCGCTTCCCTGCCGACCTCGCCGTGGGTCGCGGTGTTCGCGGCGGACATGACCTACGACCCGCTGACGGGCCGGCTCTGGCAGGTCAATGTCGGCGGCGACAATTGCATCTACGAACTGGATCCCGCGACCCAGACAGCCACCGGACGCGCGCTCTGCCCGCCCTTCGGCGTCTCCGAGCGCGGCCTGGCCTACGATCCCACGACCGACACGTTCTACAGCGGCTCGTGGGGCGATCAAATCCTCTATCACTTCGACGCCACCGGGCGCTTGCTGGACTCCTATGACTTGAAACTGAACATCGCCGGCCTGGCCTACAATCCCGCGACGCACCATCTGTTCGTCATGTCCAATGCCAGCGTTGGCCGCGACGTCTACGTCCTCGACGTGACCGCCGGCTACACCGTCATGGGCGGTTTCGACATCGAGGGGCTGGGGAGCTTCGAGCAGGCCGGCCTGGCGCTGGATTGCAACGGCTCCCTGTGGACGGTCAATCAGGCCACGGGCGAGGTCATCCAGGCCGCTTCCGGCGAGACGAACGTCTGCGCCTGGAATGAGATCCCCTGGCTGACGACGAACCCGATGAGCGGTACGGTGGGGATCGGTAGCGAGCGGGCCGTCGCCCTGGCCTTCGACACGACCGGCATGGTTGCCGGCACCTATCCCGTCCACGTGCGCGTTGCCAACACGACGCCTTACGGCACGCTGAACTTCCCCATCACCCTGACGGTGGTGGAAACCTACGACGTGTCCCTGGCGCCCGCGGCGGCCACCCAGAGTGGCGCGCCCGGCGCCCCCGTGACGTACACCTTCACGGTGATGAACGCCGGCCTGGTAACGGATACGTTCTCAGCGGCGCTTTCTAGCGGTCTGTGGGAGACCGTGGCGCCTTCGACGGTCGGGCCGCTGGAGCCCGGCGCGAGCGCCGCGATGACAGTGCGGGTCACCATTCCGTCGAACGCCGGATGCGGCGCTACGGACGCGGTGACGCTTACCGTGGCGTCACAAGGGAACCCCGTGCGCACGGCTGCCGCCAGGATCACGACGTCTGCGGCGGCAGTCTACGGCGCGCGGGTCGCTGTGACCCCGGCGCAGCTGGCCGGCGATCCCGGCGCAGCCTTGCGGGCCTCGCTGTGGGTGACGAACACCGGCAACTGTGGGGACACCTTCGCCCTGAGCGCTGCCGGACCGTGGGCAGTGACGCTTCCGCCGACGACCGGCGCGGTGCAAGCCGGCGGCAGGATCACGGTGCCCGTCACGGTGAC
>JAGPHL010000155.1 GCA_018055515.1 Anaerolineae bacterium | reverse complement strand
ACCCTCCAGAACAAGGGCTCCGACACGATCGTCAATCTGGCGTTGGCGTGGGCGGAGGCCTATCAGGAGGTCAACCCGCAGGTGCGGATTGCGGTGACCGGCGGCGGGTCGGGAACCGGCCTCACGGCGCTCATCAACGGCACGGTGGATATCGCCAATGCCTCGCGGAGGATCAAGGAAGAGGAACTCGCGGCGGCGCGCGCGAACCACATCGAGCCGCAGGAGCTCGTCATTGCCCGCGACGCCATCGCGGTGGTGGTCCATCCCAGCAATCCTGTGGATCACCTGACCCTGCAGCAGATTTCCGACATCTACAGCGGCAAAATTACCAACTGGCGCGAGGTGGGCGGCGAGGATCGTCCCATCGTGTTGCTTTCCCGCGAGACGAACTCCGGCACTCACGTGTATTTCCTCGAAGAAGTCATCCGCCTGGGGCAAAAAGACAATAAAACCTTGTTTTCCCCCGATACCCTGCTGTTGCCCTCATCGGAGGGCATCGGCGCGGAAGTGCGGCAAAATCCCAACGCGATTGGTTACGACGGCCTGGGATATGTCACGCCGGACATGAAGACACTCGAAGTAGGGCTGACCCTCGATGGGCCGTTCTGGCCGCCGACGGCGGCGACCGTCAACGCGGGGCAGTATCCCATCGCCCGGGATCTGTACATGTATTCGCGGGCGGGCGCTCCCCAGGCTGTGACGACGTATCTGGAGTGGGTTCTCAGCCCAGAAGCGCAGAACATCGTGCTGGAATTGGGGTTTGTTCCCATCGCAGCGACGGAATGACAGGGAAGCTCATGGAAATTCTGCACCATCGTCTTGAAGCGCGGAAATCCGTTTCTTTCTTTGAGTTTTGCATTGAGCGCTTGATTCAGTTCACCGGCGTGTCAGCCATCGCGCTGGTGATCATGATTTTCTTTTTCCTCATCCGCGAGGGGGCGCCGACGTTTTTCACGGTGCCGTTGAGCAGCCTGCTGGCGACGCGCTGGTATCCCATTGAGGAATATTTTGGCCTGGCGCCGTTGGTGCTCGGTTCACTGTTGGTGACGGTGGGCGCAGCCGTGGTGGCGCTGCCTTTGGGCCTGACGACGGCGATCTTCATTGCGGAGATCGTCCCCCGCTGGGCGCGGGAATTCCTCAAGCCCCTCGTCGAGGTGCTGGCCGGCATTCCCTCGGTGGTGATCGGCTTCATGGGCATGCTGCTGATTGTGCCGCTGGTGCGCCAGATTCTGAACATCCCGACGGGGTTGACGGCGTTCACGGGGGTGATCTTGCTCGCGTGGATGACGCTTCCGACCGTGGTGAGCGTGGTCGAGGACGTGCTGGATGCCGTCCCGCGCACCTACCGCGATGCGGGGCTGGCGTTGGGCATGACGCGCTGGCAGACGATCTGGCGCATCGTGCTGCCGGCTGGCCGGTCGGGCATCCTCACCGCGTTGATGTTGGGGATCGGACGGGCCATTGGCGAGACTATGACGGTGATGATGGTGACCGGCAATGCCGCGCGGATTCCGCGCAGTCCGGCGGACTTCTTCATGCCGGTCCGCACCATGACCGCGACCATCGCTGCCGAGATGGGCGAGGTCGCGCAGGGCAGCTCCCATTATCACGTGCTGTTTGCCGTGGGCCTGACGCTCTTCATTATCACTTTCCTGGTCAACGTCGCTGCGGCGATGGTCGTTTTCCGCCAGGTCAAACGCTCAGAACGGATGTTGTCCTGATGTTCAATCGCCAGGTCACGCAACGCATCGCCTTCGTCCTCATCAGCCTCGCCGCCGCGCTGGTCATTCTGCCCATTTTTGCCATCGTGGGCTACATCGTCGTCGAGGGCATCGGCGCGATCAACTGGGAATTTCTCACTACCATGCCGCGCCATGGTATGAGGGAGGGCGGCCTCCTGCCGGCGATCGTGGGGACGTTGTGGCTGACTGTCGGGACGGGGTTGGTCGCGGTGCCCATTGGCGTTGGGGCGGCGATCTATCTCGCGGAATATGCGAGTGACAACACGCTCACCCGCGCCATTCGTATTGCGATCATCAATCTGGCGGGCGTTCCCTCGGTCGTCTATGGCCTGTTTGGCATGGGGCTGTTCGTCGTCTTCCTGCGCTTCGGCACCTCCATCCTGGCCGGCTCGCTGACGTTGGGCATCATGACCCTGCCCGTCATCATCAGCACGGCGGAAGAGGCGCTGCGCGCTGTGCCGCAGGAATTTCGACTGGTGAGCACCAGCCTCGGCGGCACGCACTGGCAGACGATTCGCCGCATCGTGCTTCCGCAGGCGCTGCCGGGCATCATCACCGGCATCATCCTGGGATTGGAACGCGCCGCGGGGGAGACGGCGCCCATTCTCTTCACCGTGGCGGCGTTTTTCCTGCCCCGCTTGCCCTCTTCGATCTTCGACCAGACGATGGCCCTGCCGTATCACCTGTTCGTCATCAGCACGCAGGTGCCGGGGATGCCGTTGCAGCTCCAATACGGGACGGCGCTGGTGCTGTTGATTTTCGTGCTTTCCCTGAACGTGTTGGCGACGTTGATCCGCCGTCATTACCGCCAGCAACGTGTCTGGTGAGCCGGGTGTTTCCCATCGAGCCGCGAGTCCGTGACATGGAGACGAAAATTCGCATCGAGAACCTGAGCGTGCGCTATTCGGATGGGACCGAGAGCCTGCGCGATGTCACCATGGACATCTACGCCCGTCAGATCAACGTGCTGTTCGGCCCGGCCGGCGGCGGCAAGAGCACGTTGCTGCGTACGTTGAATCGCCTCAACGACCTGGCGGATGTGGTGACCCAAAGCGGGCATGTGACCCTCGATGGGGAGGACATCATGGCGCCGGGCTATGATGTGATTCGCCTCCGGCGGCGGGTGGGCATCGTTTTCGCGCGCCCGGTGCCGCTGCCCATGACGATCTACCAGAATATCACCTATGGGCTGGAGCTGGCAGGTGTCCGCGAGCGCCAATTGCTGGACGCCACCGTGGAGCGCTGTCTCAAGCAGGCGGCGTTGTGGGATGAGGTGGGCATGCGCCTGCACGAGCCGGCCCATGCCCTTTCCGGCGGGCAGCAGCAGCGCCTGTGCCTGGCGCGGACGCTGGCGCTGCAACCCGAGGTGATCCTGCTGGATGAGCCGACGTCGGGGCTGGACCCCATCTCTACGGGCAAAGTCGAGCAGACTCTGCAAGAGCTCAAAGCCAGCTACACCATTGTCATTGTCCCTCACAGTGTCCAACAGGCGGCGCGCGTCGCCGATTGGGCCACGTTTTTCCTTCAAGGCGAGCTGGTGGAATCAGGCCCCCGCGACCAGATTTTCACCAATCCTCAGGACCGGCGTACTGACGAGTACATCACCGGCCGGTTTGGCTGAGCCATCCCCCAAGGGGCCGGGTATCACGGCAGCGCCGGGAATCCAGAACCCGTCTGCCACATGCCGCGCCCTCTGTGGTGGAACGATTGCCGGGCCGAAGGAAAACATCCCCCTGTAACGGAGTGTCCTGCATGTACGATTTGGTCTTCCTGCACGCTCCGAGCGTGTATGACTTTCGGGAGCGCGCCACCTTGTGGGGGCCGATCTCCGACCTGGTGCCCTCGACCCCGGTGTTCGATATGTATCCCATCGGCTTTGCCACGCTGCTGGCGTATGTCGAGCAGCATGGCTTCCAGGTGCGGATTATGAACCTGGCGGCGCGGATGGTGCGCTCTGCTAGATTCGACCCGGAACGCGCCATCGCCGACCTGCAGACGCGGGCCTTTGGCATTGACCTGCACTGGCTGCCGCACGCGCATGGCGCGTTGGAAGTCGCGCAGCTGGCCCGGCGGTATCACCCGCAAGCGCCCATCATTTTGGGCGGCTATTCGGCGACGTATTTCCATGAGGAACTCATCCGTCTGCCCTATGTGGATTACGTGCTGCGCGGCGATTCTACGGAGGAGGCGCTGCGTCAGCTGCTGGAATGTCTGCGCGCGGGGGAGGCGCCGGTGACGGTGCCCAATCTCACCTGGAAGACTCCCGCCGGCGAGGTGCGCATCAATCCGCAGACCTACGTCCCGGAATCGCTTGATTACCTGACGCTGGATTATCATCCGATGGTGCGCTCGGTGTTGCGCGACCGCGATCTGCTCAGTTATGCGCCCTTCAGCCATTGGCTGGAGTATCCCATCATGGCATCGCTGACGGTCAAGGGCTGCACGGAGCACTGTACCATTTGCGGCGGCTCGGCTTTTGCCGGGCGCAACCTCTCCCGTCGCCAGCAGCCCGCGTATCGGCCGCCGGAGCAGCTCGCGGAGGACGTGCGGCGGATTGGTGCGTTGAGCCGCGGACCGGTCTTCCTGCTGGGTGATTTGCGACAGGCGGGGATGGAGTACGCGCGGCGTTTCTTCCGCGCTGTGCAGGGACATCACGGCCCGGTCATCATTGAGTTTTTTCGCCCGGCCGACCGCGCCTATATGGAGGAACTGGCGGCGGCGCTGCCCAATTATTTCGCCGAATTCTCGCCGGAGTCCCACGATCCCCGCGTGCGTCGGGCTTCAGGCAAGACCTACACCAACGCTGGCATTGAGGAGACGATTGCCGCCTGCCTGGAAACGGGCGTGCGGCGCTTCGACCTGTTCTTCATGATCGGGCTGCCGGAGCAGACCCCGGAGTCCGCGCTGGAGACGGTGGAATATTGTCGCACGTTGCTCACGCGCTTCGACGATGGCCGGCTGTTGCCCTTCACCTCGCCGTTGACGCCTTTCCTCGACCCCGGCAGCCTGGCTTATGAGTACCCGGAACGCTTTGGCTACATCCGCCACGCTTTCACGCTGGAGGATCACCGCCGCTTGCTGCTGCAACCTACCTGGAAACACGTCCTCTCCTACGAAACGCGCTGGATGGATCGTCACAGGTTGGCGGACGTGACCTATGAGGCGGGGGCTCGGCTCAATCGCCTCAAGCGCGAGCGGGGCCTGATCAGCCCGGAGAAGGCCGCGGAGACCGAGGCGCGGATCGGACAGGCCCGCGCGTTGATGGCGGAGATCGAGGGGCTGATGGCGCGTCTGGAAGGCGTGGCGCTGGAGCAGGCGCTGTTGGCGTTGAAGCCGCGCATTGACGCCGCGAACACCTCGACGGTGTGCGACAAATCCGAACTTGACGTGCCCGTGGGGTTGATTCCCTTCAAGCTGCTCAATCTGACACGGGCGGGACTGCGCCGGCCCTGAGTTGCGCTTCCTGCATCCGGTTGTGGGGCTGGCGCATTTGATCGCCCGTGGCAGAGATGCGGCCTAAAGGCCGGGGATAAATTTAACAAGTCGCTTAAGCGGCACAACAGGCATCGCGATGGGACGAGTTCCCTCCATGTGAGAGCCTGATCCGGCTGTACTTGTGCTCAGGCGGGAGTCGTGTATCCTTATAGCAGCGCTGGCAATTTTATTATTCTCTGCCGACGCAAATCTCAGAGCTTATAGGAGTATCATGGTTCACATCTTTACAGACAGCACATCGGATTTGAGTCCCGAACTTATCGCCCGTTATAACATCAACGTCGTCCCTCTGACCGTTCACATTGCCGACAGGACCTTCCATGACGATTTCTCGGTTTCCGGCAAGGAATTGTTCGCGATGGTGGACGCCACCGGGCAGCTGCCGACGACCTCGGCGCCCTCGGTGGGGGAATTCGCCGCGGCCTTCGACCGCCCCGACGAGGTGATCTACATCGGCATCTCTTCCAAGCTCTCCGCCAGTGTGGCCAACGCGCGCCTGGCCGCGGAGACTTTTCCCGCCGGCAAGGTGCGGGTGATTGATTCGCTCAATCTCTCGACGGGAGCGGGGTTGTTAGTGCTCCGCGCGGCGGACCTCCGGGATCAGGGCGCCTCCGCTGAGGAGATCGAGCGTGAGGTGCTGGCCGCGGTGCCCAAAGTGCGGACTTCTTTTGTCATTGACACGATGCGTTACCTTTACATGGGTGGACGGTGCACGGCGCTGCAGAGCCTCATGGGGGGCTTGCTGCAGATCCGCCCGGTGATTTACGCCCGTCCCGATGGCGTGTTGGACGTCAAGGACAAGATACGGGGGTCGCGCGCGCGCACGCTCGATGCCATGCTGCGCGACTTCCAGGCGCACCGCGACGAGGTGGATTTGCGGCGGGTCTTCATCACGCACGCGGAA
>JAGPHL010000007.1:22302-26740 GCA_018055515.1 Anaerolineae bacterium | reverse complement strand
ATCCGCACCTTCGCGCAGCTCGCCGCGGCGACGCCCGAACAGCTGCGGGAGATCTTACAGCAAGCTCGCCTGCGTTTCATGAATCCGGAGACCTGGCCGGAACAGGCGGCGCTGGCGGCCCAGGGCGATTGGGACGGGCTGATGGCGTTGCAGCGCCAGCTCAAGGGCGGCCGTCGAATCGAGCCGCGCGAATAATTTCCTGCGTCCGCACGTCCGCAGGGTCACGCGAAATCCGTGAGCTTGGAGCTGCCGTGCTTTTTCTGCTGGCACTCCACGGTTCATGGCTCACGACTCACTTCTCATTGATGCCATTTTCGAAGGGGGGTACTCTCGCATGGATTTTGAAAAACTTGGCGCCTTTTATCTGGGAAAAGAATTCGACCTGGCCCAGAATCAGCTCACGGACCGGTTGGTGCTCTACGATGCCCGCGATCTGACCACTCACGCGGTCTGCGTCGGCATGACGGGGAGCGGCAAGACCGGCCTCTGCATTGACCTGCTGGAAGAGGCCGCCATTGACCATGTGCCGGCGCTGATCATTGATCCCAAGGGCGACATCGCCAACCTGCTGCTGACCTTTCCCGACCTGTTGCCGCAGGACTTCTTGCCCTGGGTCAACGTGGATGATGCGCGCCGAAAGGGCATGAGCGTCGAAGAGTTTGCCGCCGCGCAGGCCGCCCAATGGCGCAAGGGTCTGGCGGAATGGGGACAGGACGGGCAGCGGATCCGCATGTTGCGCGACGCGGCGGATTTCGTCATCTACACGCCTGGCAGCGACGCCGGGGTGCCCATCTCGATCCTGCATTCCTTCGACGCGCCGGCGCTCAGCTGGGACACCGACGCCGAAGTGTTGCGGGAGCGCATTCAGGGGACGGTGAGCGCTCTCCTGGGGCTGGTGGGCATAGACGCCGACCCCGTGCGCTCGCGGGAGCACATTCTGCTCTCCAATATCTTCGAGCATTTTTGGCGGAACGGCGAGAACCTCGACTTGCCCAAAATCATCCTCGCCATCCAGAACCCACCCGTCCGCCAACTCGGCGTCTTCGACGTGGACACCTTCTTCCCGCAGAAAGAGCGCTTCGAGCTGGCGATGACGCTCAACAACATCATCGCCTCGCCCTCGTTCCAGAGCTGGCTCCAGGGACAACCCCTGGACATTCCTGCTCTCCTCAGCACGCCGGACGGCAAAACGCGCCACTCGATTTTCTACATCGCGCACCTGAGCGACGCCGAGCGCATGTTCTTCGTCACCATGCTGCTGAACCAACTCATCACCTGGATCCGCACGCAGCCGGGCACGACGAGCTTGCGCGCTCTGCTCTACATGGACGAGATCTTCGGTTTCTTCCCGCCGATTTCCAATCCCCCCAGCAAGAAGCCGCTGCTGACCCTGATGAAGCAAGCGCGCGCCTTTGGCGTCGGCGTGGTGCTGACGACCCAAAACCCGGCTGACCTGGATTACAAAGGCCTGACTAACGCCGGGACGTGGTTCATCGGGCGGCTACAGGCTGAGCGGGACAAGGAACGCCTGCTCGAGGGCCTGACGAGCGCGTCGGCGGAGGCCGGTCAGGCGCTCGACCGCACGGAGCTCGCGCGGCTGATCGGCAAACTGGGAAATCGCGTGTTCCTGCTGCACAACGTCCGCGAGGATGCGCCGGTGATCTTTCAAACTCGCTGGGCGATGAGCTATCTGCGCGGCCCGCTGACCCGCACGCAGGTGCGCGAGCTGATGGCCGGCCGCAGCGCTGAGGTCCCGCCGGCGCCCAAGGCGGCAGTCCCCCTGGAGCCGCGCGCAGCCGCGGCAGCAGCGCCAACCGCTCCTGCCGCGACGCCGACTGCCGCTCCCCCCGCAGCTCCCGCGAAGGCGAGCGGCGGCTACAGCAGCACGGCGCCCTTGCTCCCCGACGGCGTGACGCAAGTCTTCCTGCCGTTGCGCAAGGGAGCCGCCTCCGCCGTGGCAGAGGTGGAAAATCTCGCCGGCCCACGGGTGGAGATCAAGGACAAGCGCCTGATCTATATCCCCGCCCTGCTGGGCCTGGGCCGCGTGCATTATATGAAGCAGGCGGCGGCCTACTCGGTGAACGAGGCGGAGGAATTCGCGCTGCTGGCTCAGCCGCCGACGGACCTGGGCCTCACGCGCTGGGAAGAGGCGCAAGCGCTCGCCCTGACCGCGCGCGACCTGTTGACCCGGCCGGAGCCGGACGCCGTGTTTGATGCCGTGCCGGAGGCCGTCAATGAGGCGCGGGAGCTCGCGGCTCAGCGCAAGGCGTTGGAGGAGCACCTCTATCGCGTCGCCAGCCTGACGTTGCAGTACAGTCCCGCCGCGAAGCTCTACTCGCGCTACGGCGAATCCGAGCGGGAGTTCAAGCTGCGGCTCAGTCAGGCGGCGCGGGAGCTGCGCGACGCCGAGGTGGATAAGCTGCGCACGCGCTACGCGACCCGCATCAACACGCTGGAGGATCGCCTGCGCCGGGCTCAGGCCGCGCTGACAAAGAAAGAGGCGGAGGCGCGGGCGCGCAAGCAAGACGCGCTCCTCTCGGCGGGCGAGACGGTCTTCAACCTCTTTTCGGGGCGTCGCCGTTCCGTGTCGGCGACGGTGAACAAGGTCACGCGCTCCACCACCGTCAAGTACGACATCGAGACGGCGGAGGAAGAGGTAGCGGACGTAGAGGCTGACCTGAAGGGCTTGCAGGACGAGCTCAAAGCGCAGACGGACGCCATCACCGCGAACTGGGAGCAGGCCGTGGAGCGGCTGGAGGAAATCGTCATCAAACCGCGCCGCACCGACATCGAGATGGCGCTGTTTGCCCTGGCATGGGTGCCACACTGGCAGATCGTCTATCAGGTGGGAAATGTGACCCAGACTCAGACCGTGCCGGCGTTCTAAAAAATCCCCCTAAAACTTTGCGTTCTTGCCGTGCAAGACTCACCAAAAGGAGCTCGCTGATGAAATCGAAGTTGCGCATTGTAATGATCGCCTCTGAGTGTGTGCCTTATGCCAAGACGGGAGGGTTGGCCGACGTCGTGGGGGCTTTGCCGCAGGCGCTGGTCGCCCTGGGCCATGAAGTGATCGTGGTGATGCCCAAATATCGCGCCGTGGACGTCCAGAAGCACGCCATTCAGCCGTTCCTGGCGCCGATGGGCGTGTGGATGGGGAACGTCGAGGAGTGGTGCGCGGTCTACACCACGAAAATGGATGGCAGCGTGCCGGTCTACTTCATCGAATCGGACAAGTATTTCGACCGCGATGGGCTGTATCACGATGCGGACTTCAACGATTTTGCCGACAATCCGCGCCGCTTCGCTTTCCTCACCCGCGCTGCGCTGCAGCTCTGCAAGGACATCAGCTTTGTGCCGGACATCGTGCACGCGCACGACTGGCAGGCGGCGCTGGCGGCGGCTTACCTCAAGGTCTGGCACTGGAACGACCCGGTGCTCGGCAATGCGGCGAGCGTTCTCACCATCCACAACATCGGCTACCAGGGCGTGTACGGCATAGAGCATTACGATTACATCGGCCTGCAATGGGGCAATTTCACCTCCGACAAACTCGAAGACCACGGGCGGATCAATTTCCTCAAAGGGGGCATTGTCTACTCGGACATGGCCAACACGGTGAGCCCGACCTACGCCAATGAGACGCGCATGCCGGAATACGCCTATGGAATGGCGCCCTATCTCAACAACAAGGGCCCCAATTACGTCGGTATCCTCAACGGGGTGGATTACAGCCAGTGGAATCCCGCCGTGGATCCGTTGATCCCGGCGCAGTATACGGCGGAGGATTTGCGGGGGAAGGCAATCTGCAAGGAGGCGTTGCAGCGGCAGTTCTTGCTGGAGGTCGCGCCCGACATTCCCATCGTGGGCGTCGTCAGCCGGCTGGCGGATCAGAAGGGGCTGGACTTGCTCGCGGCCACGATAGAGAGGATCGTGCGGGAGATGCGGGTGCAGTTCGTCATCCTGGGGTCAGGCGAGAAGGGCCTGGAGGCGTTCTACGGCGGCTTGCCCGCGCGGTATCCGGGACGCATCGGCAGCTATATCGGCTACAGCAATCCCCTGGCGCACCTCATCGAGGCGGGAAGCGACTTCTTCATCATGCCCTCGCGTTACGAGCCGTGCGGCCTGAATCAGATCTACTCGCTCAAGTACGGGACGCTGCCCATTGTCCGGGCGACCGGCGGCCTGAACGACACGGTGGAGCAATACGATGAGACTACCGGCTTGGGAACGGGCTTCAAATTCTGGGAGCCCAGCCCGAACGCGATTTACTACTGCGTCGGTTGGGCGGTGAGCACGTATTACGATCGCCCGCAGCACATCCAGAAGATGATCCAGGCGGCAATGGCGCAGGATTTCTCCTGGGAGAAGAGCGCGAAAGCCTACGAGGAAGTGTATCAGCGGGCGATTTTCAACAAGATGATGTTGTAGCGTAATGCGT
>JAGPHL010000007.1:17114-22202 GCA_018055515.1 Anaerolineae bacterium | reverse complement strand
GCGTAATGCGTAATGCGTGATGCGTAATATGTTACGTAGTACGTATTACGCATTACGGTTTTACTCTGGATACCCCGTGATCTCCCGAATGTCCTCATACAGCGGTTTGAGGCGCCGGTACATCCGCTTGTAGACGCGGTGGAACAGCGCGTCATAGAGCTCGCGGGTGGCGGGATTGGGCTCGAAGGTGTCGCCCTTGTGCGTCATCGCGGCGACGGCGGCCTCGAAATCGGGGTGCAGGCCCAGCCCCACGGCGGCGTCAATGGCGGCGCCCAATCCCGACGTCTCGTAGGTATGCGGGCGTGTCGCGGGCAGGCCAAAGATGTCGGCGGTGATCTGCATCGCGGCGTCGCTCTGGGAGCCGCCGCTGGAGACCCGCAGCTCGGTGATGGGGATGCCGCTCCGCCGCACCGTGCGCTCCATCCCCTCCCGTAGCCCGTAGGCCAGCCCTTCGAGGATGGCGCGATAGAGATGCGCGCGCGTGTGGACGTCCCCAAAGCCGATGATGGCGCCCTTGGCCTCCGGCCCCGGCACCTTGATCCCCGGCGACCAATACGGTTGCAACAGCAATCCCCTCGCCCCCGGCTCGGCCGCGGCGATGAGCTGCTCGAAGAGCACCTCCGGCTCGACGCCGCGCTGTGCGGCCAGCTGGCGCTCCTCGTGAGCGAATTCTTGCTTGAACCAGCTCACCATCCAGTAGCCGCGGTAGATCTGTAATTCCAGGCTGTAAGCGTCCGGCACGGCCGCCGGATAGGGCGGGATGAGGGGGATGAGCTCCACGTAGCGCTTCTGCGTGGTGTTGATGGTGGCCGTCGTGCCGTAGCTCAGGCAGCCGATGTGCGGGTCGAGGGCGCCTGAGCCGATCACTTCGCAGGCCTTATCGGCGGCGGCGGCGATCAGCGGCAGCCCCTTGGGGATGCCCGTGGCTTCGGCGGCGGCGGCAGTAATCTCGCCGAGCGGGGCGGCGGGCGGCGCGAGCTCGACCAACAGCGCCGGGTCTACCGGCACCGCGCGCCATTTCCAGTCCCAGGGCTTGGACCAGGTGAGCGCCTTGTAGTCGAAGGGCAGGTAGCCGACCTGACAGCCGACGGAATCCACAAAGCGCCCGGTGAGGCGATACGTGAGGTAGCCGGAGAGGTAGAGATACTTGTGGGTGGCGCTCCAGATTTCGGGCTGATGGCGTTGGATCCAGTTCGCCTCCGCCTCCGCCTGGAGGTAGGCGACGGTCTCCGACATGCCGGTGAGGGCAAAGGCCACGCCCCACAACCCCCGCACGGGCTTGAGGCCAGCCGTGCGGCGTTGATCGAGCCAGACGATGGCGGGGCGCAAGGGACGGCCCTGGGCGTCCACATTGATGACGGTCGCGCGCTGTGTGGTCAGCGCGACGCCGGCGATGGCTTCCCGTAAGTCGGGGCGTTCGCGCCAGAGCTGCTGGCACGCCGCCGCGAGCGCGTCCCAGTAAACGTCGGGGTCTTGCTCGGCCCAGCCGGGCTGCGGCGAGACGTAGGGCGTGATGGGAATCCGGGTCTTGTGGACCGGCTGTCCCTGCAGGTCGAAGATCAACGCGCGGGCGGATTGCGTGCCGGCGTCCAGGGCGAGGATGAATTCTTTGGCCATGCTGGCTCCTATGCCTCCTTACTGCTCACCGCTCTCTACTCTCTGCTCACTTCCCTCTACTCGCTGCTTTTCCCTTCCGCCCATGCCAGTATATCACGCCTGCGAGGGCCGCCAAGCCGGCCAGGAGGCCGCCAACGGTGCCGGCAGCGATCTTGCGGCGACGCGGCAAGCTGGCTTCGCGGCGCGCCTGCGCCTCCCGCAGCGCCGGACGCCAATCGGGGATTTGCTCGTGGGGCGGGAGGCTGTAGCAGCGCTTCCAGAGCTCCTGGTAGGCCGCCGCTTCGGCGTCCCAGCGGGCATCATCCCAGCCCAGCTCCGGCTGGCAGATGCGCCGGATGTCTTCCAGCAGCGCGGCTCCGCCCTGCGGCAACAGCAGGCCGAGCCGGGTGCGCCGCAGGAGCAGGTCCTCCAGATGCGCGACCCCTTCGCTCCGCGCCGCCCAGCGCAGCTCCGCCCACAACGTCGCCGTGCCGGGGATGGGGGTGAGCTCGCCGGGGTGAGCCGCCCGCACGAGGGCGGGGGCCGCCGCACCATAGCGTCCCAACAGCCGTCGCCGCTGGGCCTGGGTCAGCGCCTGCCCATTGGGCAACGGCACGTTCACGGGATTGAGCACCGGCATGTCGCCGCGGGGTTCGGGCATCTCGGGGAGCTGTGCGCGGGCGACGGTGAGCGCGTCGAGGGCGATGCGGCGGAAGGTGGTCAGCTTCCCGCCGGTCACCGTGAGCAATCCTGCCTCGTTCCAGACGACGTGATCGCGCGACTCCTTGCTGGGATCGGCTTTGCCGCTGCCGATCACCGGGCGGACGCCGGCAAAGGTGCTGATGACATCGTCGAGCGTGAGTTGCAGCGCGGGGAAGTGGGCCTCGACGACCTGCATCAGGTAGGCGACCTCTTCCGGCGTGATGTGCGGCTCGGCGTCGAGGGGCTGCTCGTGATCCAGGTCCGTGGTCCCCACGAGCGTGATCCCTTCCCAGGGGAAGATGAAGACGGGGCGCCGGTCCACCGGATGCAGGAAGCTCACCGCTTGCGCCACGGGAAAACGCCACGCGGGAAAGACCAGATGACTGCCGCGCAGCGGGCGAATGCGGGGCGAGGCGCCGACCTGCGCGCGGAGGCCGTCCGCCCACGCGCCGGTGGCGTTCACCACGACCCGCGCCCGCGCTTCCGCGACCCGTCCGCTGAGCTGATCGCGCAGCGTCACCCCGGTCACGCGCCCCTCCTCGCGCAGCAGCGTTTCGGCGCGACTATAGTTCAGCGCCGCGCCGCCATCGGCCAGCGCCTCGAAGATCACGCGCAGGACGAGGCGCGCGTCATCGGTCTGCGCGTCGCCGTAGCGCCAGCCCCCCTGCAGCCCTTTGGGCGTGATGCGAGGGGCAAGCAGCTCGAAATCGGTGGTGCTGTAGTAGGTGTGGCTCCATTGCAGGGCCAGCAGGTCGTACACCGTCAGCCCGGCGCCGTAAGTCCACTTGCCGGGGAAATCGCCCTTATAGGTCGCCAGCAGGAAGCCCAACGGGTCAATGAGGCCGGGGCCTTCTTCCATCAGCCGCTCGCGCTCCTGGACGGAAGTCAGCGTCAGGCGGACTTTGCCTTCCTTGAGATAGCGGATGCCGCCATGGACGAGCTTCGAGGAGCGGCTGGAAGTGCCCCAGGCGAAGTCCCGCTGCTCGACAAGCAGCGCTTTAAGTCCCAGGCGGGTGGCTTCGCGGAGAATGCCCGCGCCGGTAATCCCGCCGCCAATGATGATGAGATCCCACGGCTGCGCCAGCTGCGCCCAAACTTCATCACGCCACTGTGGTGTGAGCATGTTCCCCTCCTGTCCTCTGGCTGACGAGTTTCCCCGGATTCATCACGCCCTGGGGATCGAAGATCTCCAGCGCGGAGCGGAGCGCCTGCATTCCCAGCGCGCCCTTTTCGGCCTGCAGATACGGCGCGTGATCCAGCCCCACGCCGTGTTGATGGCTGATGGTGCCGCCGTGAGCGACGATGGTTTCGCTGGCGGCGGCCTTCAACGCGCGCCACCCTTCCAGCGTCTCCTCGGGGTCGGCGGCGAGTCGGAAGAGAAATTGGACGTAGATGCTGGAGCCGTAGGGATAGACGTGCGAGAGATGGGTGAAGACGTGCACGAATTCGTCCTTGTACCACAGGGTGGTGCGCAGCGCTTCCTCGATGGCCGCGATCATCGTGGGGACGTTGCTCCAGGCGGTCGCCGTCTCCAACGTGTCAATGCCGTAGCCGACTTCCCAGAGCGCGTTGCGCAGATACGGCGAGCGGAAGCGGTCCTTGTGCCACGTCTTCCCGAAGGTCTGGGTGGCGTAGACGCCGTCGTACCGGCCGGTGATGTCGAACGCCGCCTTCGCCGCCGCCTCGGTGAGCGCCTCTGAGCCGGTCACGCCGACGATGAGCATACACCGTTTGTCGCCGGCGCCGCGCAACGCCAGATATTTCTTCAGCGTGCCGAGCAGCACCTCGTGGCCCGCCATCGCCAGGGTCGTCTCGGTCTCCTCGGGCGTGCTGAGTCGCAGCATTGAAAGGGGAATGCCCGCCTGGACGATTTCGCGCACGGCAGTCCGTCCCGCCTCGAAGTCGGGGAAGAAAACGGCGTGAAAGGTCTCCTTCTCCGGCAGGGGGGTCACGCGCACCGTCGCGGCGGTGAGGATGCCCAATCGCCCTTCGGAGCCGAGCACGAGCTCCCGCAAATCCGGCCCGGCGGCGGAGGCGGGGAATGTGGCCGGCAATTCCAGAGTCCCTGCCGGGGTTTCCAGTTGCCCGCCGGCGAAGAGCTTCTCGATGCGCCCGTAGCGCAGTGATTGTTGTCCGCTGCTGCGGGTGGCGATCCAGCCGCCGAGGGTGGAGTACTCGAAGGATTGCGGATAGTGTCCCAGCGTGTAGCCGTGCGCGCGGAGCTGTGCTTCCAGCTCCGGCCCGGAGACGCCTGCCCCGAAGGTCGCCAGCTGACTTTCGGGATCGAGGGCTTGCAGCTGGTTCATGCGCGTCATGTCTACCGTGAGGACGGGGCGGGCACCGGGGAGGGGATTCACGTGGCCCACCACACTTGATCCGCCGCCGTAGGGGATCACCGCGATGTCATGCCGCATGGCAAAATCGAGCAGCGTGCGCACGTCCTCCCGGCTCTGAGGGAAGGCGACGCCGTCCGGGAAGGCGCCAACATGTCCGCTGCGCATGGCCACCCAATCGGGGAAGCTCTGTCCCCGGGCATGGCGGACGCGCGTCTCGGCCTGGGTGTGGATGAGGGGATGTTCGGGCAGGCGCGATGGCGGGACCTGCGCGATCACGGCCTCCAGCGGCGCATCCTGCGGCGGACGGCCCGGTCCCAGCATCTCGCGGGCATAGCGCACTGCCGAGTCAGGCAGCTCATAGGTAAAGGTGTCGTCACCCCAACCATTCCAACGTCGCATACGAACCCTCCTCGGAAAATAGAGATCAGCGAGTCAGCCGTCAGCGAATCAGCGA
>JAGPHL010000007.1:6035-17014 GCA_018055515.1 Anaerolineae bacterium | reverse complement strand
GCCAGCGCCCGGCGTCTCCTGAACGACGGTAAGGCGCGTCGGCAAAGCGGGGACGCGAAGTCAGTTCAGGCTTCCGCCTCCGCTTCTTGACGCAGCGCCTGCCACAGGCGAATGCTCTCGGCCATGACGCGGCAGGTGATGCTCTCAGCGCTGGCCGCGTCGCCGGTGGCGAAGGCGGTTTGCAGGTCGGCGTAGAAGCGACGGGAGACAGCGCGGGCGGTTTCCTGGGTGAAATACAGGGTGGCCATCGTCTCGTAGAAGGCGGCAAAGCCGTTGAGAATCAGCGTGTAGATGGGATTCCCGGAGGCGAGGGTGAGCTGGCGATGCAGCAGCCAGTCGTAGTGGGCGAAGGCGCGGGGATCCTCTTCGAGGGCCGCGGCGGTTTGGAGATGCGCCAGCACGCTCTGCGGATCGTGGAGTACGGCGGCGGCGGCGTACGCCGGCGCCATCGCCAGACGCACTTCGAGGAGGTGCACCACGAAATCATCGGGGACGTGCCGGTAACGCACGAGCGCGTTGAGCACATTGAGGCCCCCATCCCGCCAGAAATCGTTCACCACGGTGGGTTTTCCCTGGCGGATAGTGATCCAGCCATCTCGTGCCAGCCGCTGTAGCGCCTCGCGGAGGGTGGGGCGGGTGAGGCCCAGCTGGGTGGCGAGGTCACGTTCCCCCGGCAGGGTGGCGCCGGGCGGATAATCGCCGTTCAGGATGGCAGTGATCAGGCTTTCCTCGACGTAATCCGCCGGACGTTGTGGCGCGTTCCATTCAGGCATTGGGTGATCCCTTTCGTTTGCTGGTAAGTGGTCTAACCAGTTAGAGTATATCATGGATTGGGGGTAGCGTCAAGAGCCAAGGGAGCGCTGGAAGGACTCACGGGTTGGCGCGGAGGAGGAATCCGCGGCTTCGGCCAACGTTGTGCTCACCGTGCGCTGAGGCTCAGCGCGAGTCGTCAGGTAGGCCGCCGTTCGTCATCACGTTGCCCTCAAAGTTGATGTGGGATACAATATAGGCACAGGGCGTCTTGGTGAGGTGAGCCCGCGTGCGGCTGCGGGGTAGCGCGCGCCCGTGAAATCGCGCCGCGTGCAGAGGCTAACACACGCTTCAGCGCTTGTGTCAGGCTGTTCCCGTGGCGGGGATCAAAAACGGCAGGGCCGTTGCAGGCATTCAATATCCTTTGAAGGAATAGAAGATGCATCTGACTTTGGGCAACCTCAGTATCACGATCAAATCTGGAGCGCTGATTCCCGTGTTGTTGATGCTTCCCAATGTGCTGTGGATGTTGCTGCCTGAGGTAGCGGGAGATAGGCGCGTTTCTGAGCCTTTGTTTCTCACGATTGCAGAGAACGGCGGTAGAATTGCGATATTGCTTCTTCCATTTTTCTACTCGCTGGACCTGAACAGGAAGTTTTCAACGCTCACCCTCATTGGAATGGGGCTGGCGTTGGCAATTTATTACACATCGTGGGTGAGATATTTAGCCGGGGGAAGGGCGCCCGAGCTTTTCAGAGCGCCCTTGTTGGGCATCCCTTTGCCTTTGGCGACGGCGCCGGTCCTGTTTGTGGTCCTTGCGTCATATTTGATGGGTTCCTGGCTGATGTTTGGCGCGTCAATTCTGTTTGGCGTCGCCCATATCTGGGTTTCAGCCCTGACTTTGTGAGGGGCAGGTAGACAATCTATGTCCGACCACGCTCAGCATAAGCCGGTCACGATTGGCGTGCTGGCCGGCTGGCCGTTTTACTGGAGGTACCTCAGCTCCGTCTTCCAGGGGATTTGCCAGGCGGTGCAGACGCTCGGCTGCACCGTCCTGCTCAGTTGCGGGATGGGACCCTCCGCTACCTCCGGTGACCCGCTGCAATGACCAGGGCGGATGGCCTGGGTCAGCTCGCTGATGGCTGCGGGGGGTAGATAGATGTCCGATATAGGCGCTGGGGATGGCTCCTGACCGGATTAATGCAACGGGTCCGCCCCGGTTTCTGCCAGATATACCGAGTCCACAATCCCTACGATGACCGAGACCACGCAGGCGTCGGGGTTCTTGAGCGCCTGGCGCGCGCCGTTGCCTTCCCGGTTCACTAGCACCGTGTCGCCGATCCCGGCCTGGGTGTTGTCCAGGGCGATGAAGTCCTCGCTGGGTGACTCGTCGGGCAACCCTAGCGGTTGCACGACCAGTAGCCGCCGGTGCTTGTAGTCCTGGTGGCCGATGGTCGTCACTACGGTCCCTACCACTTTGCCCAAAATCATGGCCGCCCCTTAAGTGAAATGGTTCCAGCCGGGCTGCATCGTCAGCTCAAACGTATCCTCGGCGGTCACTGCCAGCTCGTCCACGATACCTACCAGCGCGAGATCAATCGGCACGAATTTCACGTCCGGCAGCGCCAGCGCCGCTTCGCGTGAACGCACCATCACGCACAGGTCGCCGACGCCCGCCTGCACCACGTCCGCCGCCACCTGGAGCGGCCCGACCGGTTCCAGCTTCTTGTTCAACGGCTGCACCACCAGCAACTTCAGGCCTTCTGTGCCGGGGTATTTGAGCGTGCAGACCGCCGTGCCATGCACCCTGCCCAATAACATTCGATTACTTGACCCCCGTGCTGGCCAGCACCCGCTGGATGATAGTATCTAACAGGGCTGGATCGACTTGAGAGCCCAGGCGAGCTATCACTGCGCTGCGGATGCGCTGGGCAAGGTCGTCGGGCGCCGGGTGCAGGGCTTCAATCCCTTGTGGGTGCTGGGAGGGCAGCGGCTGTGCCACATAGGGCCGCACCGGGGCCGCTGGGGGATTGTCGGGCTTGTCGCGCACCAGCTTCAACCCCAGGCGTTGGGCCTTTTCATAGGCCAGGCCGGTCAGCACCACGTCGTCATTGACTTCCAATGACATCACGCCGCGCTTCGCCAGGTCCTCGATGTCGCTTTCGGTATAGAAAACTTTGGGCATTGCGCTTCCCTCCTATTCGCTCAAGCGCCGTCCCGGCCGGGGAGGCTTTCCAGCGCCCGCGTGGCCGCATCGCGCGCGGTCAGGATTTCAGATTCCGTGCCGCACAACCACATCCGGCCAAAACGGCCTACCGAAGAGACGTGGACAATCTTGATGCTGACTTTCTTTTCGGCCTCATTGCAGGCGTAGTTGATATAGGCCGCCGGCGCGCATTCCAGTACCAGCAGGGTTTCACCCGGCACTAACATGCTGCCCCGGCGGAAGCGGTTGATCAGCTGTGATTGGTAGGGATCAATTCGCATACGGTTTTCAAGCCGCGGATGCTCTCCCAGACTACCTGGGAGCCGAACTCGTTCTTGAGCTTTTTGTGGGCCGCCACCCCAAAACCGGTCTCTTCTTGCGCCAGGCGGCCCAGGTGCTCGGCGGCTTGATAGCCGGTCTCGGCCATCGCCGCGCAAACCCGGTCCACTTCGGCCTGCGAGGCGTGCCCCCAGACTTTCCAGGCCGCATAGGCCCTTTGAGCCAGATCGCGGGCCTCTTGGATAGAGGAAAGGTCTTTGTCCAGTGCCATAGGGGATTACCTTGACTTCTTGAACACCGTCTCGCCATCAACCTGCAGGGAATCAATAATCGCCATGATCACGGCGTCCACCGGCGTATCTTTGGTGAGCGCGGTCTGGCGGGCGGAAGAACCGGCGCAGGTTAAAACCAGGTCACCTACCCCGGCATCTACGGTATCAATCGCCACGTAGGGCTTGCCAAACGGTTCGCCGCGCTCATCGGTTTGGCGGACGAGGAGCAGCTTTTGCCCGGCCAATTTGGGGTCTTTGATGGTGGAGACGGTGGTTCCAATCACTCTGGCAATCAGCATAGGACCTCTCCTGATCTCAATAGCTCTTGCCGCCGGCAGCGTCGGCAGCCGCCGGCTCGCTCCCGCTAGGGCCTTGCACAATCTTGACCCCGGCGCTGGCTCCAATGCGGGTGGCCCCGGCTTTGATCATACTCGCGGCGTCTTCGTAAGTACGCACGCCGCCCGAAGCCTTAACCCCCATTTCCGGCCCCACCACCCGACGCATTAGCGCCACGTCGTGCACGGTGGCCCCGCCGCCGGCAAAGCCAGTCGAGGTCTTCACGAAGTCCGCGCCGGCCTCCTTGGAAAGCATACAGGCGATGGTTTTCTCCTCATCGGTCAACAGCGACGTCTCCAAAATGACTTTGACGAGCGCCCCGCGCGCATGGGCGACCTGAACCACACCACGGATGTCCTGAGCCACAAGGTCCAGCTCGCGGGCCTTGAGCGCGCCGATATTGATGACCATATCAATCTCAGTCGCGCCTTGCTCAATCGCATGGGCCGTCTCAAAGGCTTTGACCTCGCTGGCCGTGGCCCCCAGCGGGAAACCGATCACCGTGCAGACTTTGACGGGAGAACCGGCCAGGAGTTGCGCGCAGAGCTTGACCCAGGAGGGATTAACGCAGACCGAGGCGAACTGGTACTTGCGCGCCTCAAAACAGAGCTGGGCGATCTGGTCGGGGGTAGCGTCAGGTTTGAGCAGCGTGTGATCAATCATCCTGGCCAGGTTGGTATCTTGGGGGATCATGCCAATGGAGGATGAAAGCCGCTCCGCCCCCGCGTCCACCACCATTCCTGTCCGGTCGAAGCAGGTGCATACGCACAGCCCCTCGGCGCAGTTAAGCTTGCATTGCCCGCCTGCTGGCGCGGCGGCCCGCTGCTGCTGCTCAGCCATAGTCACCAGCACTTCGCGGGCAATGATCTCTACCAGTTGTTCAACGGTCTTCATATCCGGGTTCATTCAGTTTTCTCCTAAAGTCCTTTTTCACTGCCGAGACGCAAAGGAGGCAGAGTTTTTTTCCTGTCTCCCTTTCCTTTATCTATCTTCTTTGCTCTCCAGCGCAGAGCAGGCGGGCCTTCATGCACGACTCTTGGTCAATCCCGCTGCATGAGATGGACTCATTTGGTATACAGCTGCTCAATCGCGACAATTTTGTTCACCCGACGCTCGTGGCGGCCCCCGCCGAACGGCGTCGCCAGCCACACCGTCACGATCTGTTTGGCCAAATTCGCACCAATCAGCCCAGCGCCCAGGGTCAACACATTAGTGTCGTTATGCTCGCGGCCATTGACTGCGGAAGCGTAATCGTAAGCCAGACCAGCGCGCACGCCGGGGACTTTGTTCGCCACAATGCAACTGCCGATCCCGGCCCCGTCAATGATGATACCTCGCCAGGCGGCGCCGCTAGCGACAGCCCGCGCCACTTCATGGGCGAAGTCCGGGTAATCCACCGGCTCCTGGCTATGCGTGCCCACGTCCATTACTTCGTAGCCCAAAGCCGCCACCTCTTTTTTGAGGACTTCTTTCAGCTCGTACCCGCCATGGTCAGCGCCGATGACTACTACTTTTTTAGGGGCCACCGCCGGGAGTTCAACCGGAGTCACCGGCTTACCAGGTTCAGACTCGTGATGCGTGCGTTCTGGTGTTGAAAGCCCCATCAGCTGGGCGACAACACGCTGCACAATGGACCGAATGTCTTCATCGGATATATCGCTCATCCCGGGTCTTTCATAGAGACTGACTTGTCTGATGCGCTCTAGATGCCTGGAATTGATTATCCGTCCTTCCGTTGCCTTTGTCAAGCTGCATCGGATGGGAATCACTACCCCCTACGTTTCTTTGCTTTGAGCCAGGCTCGCGTAAGTCCGGTTACCTTTATCGCTAATTGTGCTAGACTGTATCCCATGGTCAGAGAAATTGACGTGGTGAGGATGCTGGATGGAAGAAGTGCGCTGGGATCACACAACGATTGAAACCCTGGCCCAGGGCCTGGAGCCGAGGGATTGGACACAGCTGGAGCTGCTGGCTCGCTTGACGTCAGGACAGCAGATTCTCGCCGGGATGCGGGCGCAGACCTTTGCGATGGCGGCGCTGCGCGGCACCTTACGTCGGCGTTTCCCCCCGCTCTCCCAGGTTGGATTGAACATGAAAGTCCTGGCTTATGCTGTTGGTCTTCGCGCTGAGCGGTTTGAGCGACATTCTGCTGGATTTGTCGGCGATTGTCGCCGCTGCTGCCTCGGTTCCGCTACTCTGGCCTTGTGGCATTCGTTGCTGCAACGGGTGCAAACGGACGTTGCCCGTGACGGGTAAGCGCTTGGGTGAGGCGCGGTCCGCCTATGTCCGACCACGATCAGCATAAGCCGGTCACGATTGGCGTGCTGGCCGGCTGGCAGTTTTACTGGACGGCGACGCCGCTGAGTTACCTCAGCCCCGTCTTCCAGGGGATTTGCCAGGCGGCGCAGACGCTCGGCTGCAACGTCCTGCTCAGTTGCGGGATGGGGCCCTCCGCTACTTCCGGTGACCCGCTGCGCCCGGCCTGGCCGCAGCTCTCCAGCGCCGTTGACGCCGCCGACCAGACGGATTTCGTCCCCGTAGGCCCGTGGAATACCGACGGGCTGATTGTCATCAATCCGCTGCACACGGCGACCCGCTCCCGCTACATCCAGGACGTGAGGGCCGCCGGCCATCCGGTGATCTTCGTCGGCTCCGGCGAGGTCGGCCCGACGATCGTGGCCGACAACGAATCCGGCATCCTCGAGGCGGCGCTCCATCTGGTCAAGCACGGCCATCAGCGAATCGCGTTTATCGCCGGCAGCAGAGAGGATTTGGGCGGCGATACCGGCGAACGGTTGCGCGCCTACCAGTTCGCGCTGCGCGCCTACGGCCTCGTGGCCGACCCGCGTCTCATCGCCTATGGGCAGCACGTCTACGCGGGCGGCTACGCGGCGATGCAGGAAATCATGGCGGCCGGCGCGCCCTTCACGGCGGTGCTGGCGAGCAACGACGAGTCGGCGCTGGGGGCGATGCAGGCGCTCAAGGACGCCGGGCGACGCATCCCGCAGGAGGTCGCGCTCATCGGCTTCGACGATCGGCCCGAAAGCGCCGTCCAGGAGCCGCCCCTCACCAGCATCCACGTCCCCTTGTTCAAGATGGGCTATCAGGCGTTGGAACTGCTGTATCAACGGCTGACCGCGAACGCGCCCCTCCCGGAACGGGTCAAAATCCCGACGCGGCTGGTGACGCGCGAATCGTGTGGCTGCGGCCGCAGCCTCGCGCCCGAGATTGTGCTTTCGAGCACCCTCGATCTGACGCAAAACCTGACGCTGGCGATGCTGGCCGAAACGCAAGACCTCAGCGCGGCGCAGGTGCAGACGCTTTGTCAGCGGATGATTGACGGCTTTGTCGCCAGCCTGGAACAGCTGACGCCGGACCCCTTCCGGCAAACGCTGGATGGCCTCCTGCGGGAAACTGCCGCCAGTCAGGACCTGGCGGTCTGGCAGACCGCGATTTCCTATCTCCGCCACGCGCTGGGCGTCCCCCATTTCTTGACCGCCGCGGCGCTCTCCCCGGCGGCGCTGACCCTGGCGCACGACCTGCTGGATGAGGCGCGGCTTGCCGTCAGTGCGACGCTCTGCCAGCAGCACCGTCACTTCGTCGTAGATCAACGCTGGCAGGCGGATCGGCTGGGCGTCCTCACGGCCCGCTTGCTGACCGCGCTCGACGAGGCCGAGATCATGCAAATCCTCGCGCACCATCTGCCGGAGACCGGCATTCAGACGGCGGCGGTGGCGTTTTATGAGGCCGAGGGCGACGATCCGGTCGCGTGGAGCGTCCTCCGTTTCGTGACGGGGCCGGAGGGGGCCGCGCTGCGCTTCCGCAGCCGCGAGTTCCCGCCGGCGGAGGGCTGGCCGGTCGCGCCACCGTTCACCCTGGCACTGCTGCCCCTGGTCAACCAGAGCGGGCGGCTGGGCTACGTGATTTTCGACGCCGCGCAGCTGGAACTCTACGGCGCGATTGTGCAGCAGCTCGCCGCCGCTCTCAATACCGCCCGATTGTACCGCGAGGCGACGGAAGGCCGTCGCCTGGCCGAAGAGGCCAACCGCCTCAAGAGCCGGTTCCTTTCCACCGTCAGCCATGAATTGCGGACGCCGCTCAACCTGATTGTGGGGCTTTGCGGGATGCTGTTGCAGGCGAGCGCAGCGCTGCCGGAGGCGAGTCGGAGAGACGTCGAGCGGATTCACATGCACGCGCAGCAATTGAGCTGGCTCATCAGTGACGTGCTCGATCTTGCCAGCAGCGAGGGGGGGCAGTTGCGCCTCACGCACGAATACGTGGACCTGAGCGCGACCCTCCGCGTCGTGGCCGAGACAGGCCGTCAACTTGCCGGGGATAAGGGATTGCTCTGGGAGGAGACGCTGCCTGCCGCCGGGCCGTGGGTCTGGGGCGATCGGACGCGGTTGCGCCAGATCGCGCTCAACCTGGTGACCAATGCCGTCAAATTCACCGCGCGGGGGAGGGTCAGCCTGGCCGTGGTCGAAGCGGGCGATCGGGTCACGGTCACCGTGCGCGACACCGGCCTGGGCATCCCCCCGGAGGAGCAGCCGCTCGTCTTCGATGAGTTCCGCCGCTCTGAGCGGAGCATCCAGCGCGGGTACGGCGGCCTGGGGCTGGGGCTGGCCATCTGCAAGCGGCTGGTCGAGTTGCACGGCGGCGTCATCGGCGTGCGCTCTTCCGGCGAGGAAGGGGCCGGCTCCACATTTTATTTCACGCTGCCGACGGTGCAACCGCCTGTCACGGAAGCGCCGCCTCTGCTCCCCGGCCCGACGGCTCCCCTGAACGTCCTCGTGCTGACTCACCCCTCGGAGGCCGGGCAGCGGCTGGTCGTGGACCTGCGGCAACGCGGCTTCGCCGTGCAACCGGCGCTGCTCGACAAAGCGCCGGACTGGCTGCCGCAGCTCCTCGGGACGCCGCCGGACGCTATCGTGCTGGATATGACCGTCGCGCCGGAGCGGGGCTGGGACATGCTCAAAATCATCAAGGGGAACGCGACGACGCAGCAAATCCCCGTGCTTTTCTATTCACTGGCGCAGGATGGCGGCTCGCTGCTGGAACTGGACTACCTCACCAAGCCGATTGAGTTGGCCGAATTGACGCGCGCGCTCGATCAGCGATGGCTGGCGGCGGACATCGCCCGCGCCGACAAGACCATTCTGGTCGTGGACGATGATCCCGGCACGCTGGAGATGCACGCGCGGATCGTCCAGACGCACTCGCCGACCCATCGCGTCCTGCAGGCGCGCAACGGACGGGAGGCGCTCGCAACCCTCCAGCAGGAGCCGGTGGATTTGGTGCTCCTGGACCTGACGATGCCAGAGATGGACGGCTTTGCGGTGCTGGAGGCGATGCGTGAGCAGCCTCGGACGCGGGACATCCCGGTCATCGTGGTGACGGGGCAGGTGCTCACTGCCGGGGAGATGGCACGGCTCAATCGCGGCGTGGCGACGGTGCTCGGCAAGGGACTTTTCAGCGTGGATGAGACGCTGGCGCACATCGGCGCGGTGTTGGAGCACAGGCGCCAGCTCAACAGCGAGGCGCAGCGGCTGGTGCGTCAGGCGATGGCTTACATCCATGAGCACTATGCCGATCCTCTCACGCGGGAGGACATTGCCCGGCGTGTCGGCCTGAGCGCGGATTATCTGACCGCCTGCTTCCGTCAGGAGTTGGGGAAAACTCCGATTGCCTATTTGAATTGCTACCGGGTCTATCAGGCCAAACGGCTGCTCAAAGAGAGCGACCAGACCGTCACCGAAATCGCTTTCAACGTGGGCTTCTCCGATAGTGGCTACTTCGCCCGCGTCTTCAAGCGCGAGGTCGGCGTCTCTCCTCAGGCGTATCGGCGGATGTAACGCCCGTCACGTATCGAGCCATCCGTCATGCGCGGACTCCTCCGAAAATGGAGAGCAGTGAGCCGTGAGAAGAGAGTCGTCGCCGTCTCTGCTCACTATTCTCCCCTCACGATCACATTTCCATGCTTGCCCGGCGGCTGCCAGCACATGGCATCTCGTATATCCTCTATGAAACGTCCTGCTTTTGCCCGCTTTTCTCCAAGCCAAATTCCCACAAAGCGTCTACACTGAAGACAGGGCTATGAGCGCACCGGCGGGCCCCCGGCCTGAAGGGTGAGCTGATATCCCCCTCTAAAACCCTTTTCATAGCAGGAGGATAGAGATGTCACTGAGATTTGCCAAAACAGCTTTTACTCTCATCGTGTTGGTGGGCTTGTTATTCAGCTCACAAATGATAGGCGCGGCGCATCTTCCTCTGGCAGCCGCCGCTACTCAGGAAGCCGCAGCGGTCAATCGCCCGTTGTCGCCAGCGGATCCCGGCCTGCGCGCGTTCGCCAATGCGCCGCGCTCCGCGACCGGGCTGCAGAGCTCCACTTTACCTCTCCTGGCTGACTTTGAAACCGGTGGGGTGGACGCCTGGTTCACGTATGGCGACTGGGACAACGGGTCGGTCCTGGACAAGTCGGTGGTGGTGACCAACACCCTGGCAGCGCCGGGCGCAGCCCAGAACTCCGTGATGAAGGTGGCCTACACCGCGCGCGGTTGGGGCGTGGGCGTCGGGCTGGACACAGTTCCCTATCAGGATTGGAGCGCGTATGACGGGCTCGGGTTCTGGTTCTACGGCACGAACACCGGCACCGTGTTCAAAATCATCCTCACGGATAACGACGGGGAACGCCTGGCGACCAAATTCACCGACAATTTCACCGGCTGGCGCGAGCTCACCTTCCCCTGGCAGGTCTTCTATCACGACCCCGATTGGCAACCGGATGGCGCGCCCCATGACGGCCCGACGCTGACAGCGGTGCAGGCGTTCGCTTTCGCCCCGCTTGTGAACAGTCAGGGTGTCTACTACATGGACTACATCAAACTGTTCAAGACTACCGGCGCCGTGGTGAGCGATTTCCAGACCGGCGGGGTTGACGCCTGGTTCACGTATGGCGACTGGGGCGGCGGCTCGGTCCTGGGCAAGTCGGTGGTGGTGACCAACACCCTGGCCGCGCTGGGCGCAGCCCAGAACTCCGTGATGAAAGTGGAGTACACCGCGCGTGGTTGGGGCGTGGGCGTCGGGCTGGACACGGTTCCCTACCAGGATTGGAGCGCGTATGACGGCTTCGGGTTCTG
>JAGPHL010000007.1:0-5935 GCA_018055515.1 Anaerolineae bacterium | reverse complement strand
ATGGACTACATCAAACTGTTTGGGCCTGCTTCGCTACAGATTCCTATCAGTGTTGATTTTGCCAGCGCTGCGTACACAGTGGATCAAGGCCAAACGGCGAATATTGCAGTGACGCTCAATGCCACTCCCGCGACGACTGTGACGGTGGACTATGAGACGAGCGATGGCACAGCTGTTGCCGGTGTGGACTATATCGCCGCGTCCGGGACGTTGACCTTTGCTCCCGGCGTCACCGAGCAAGTCTTCAGCGTCTCTACCATCACCCCGACGTTGTACGCGCCAAACAAAACCGTTACTCTATCGCTCTCGAACGCTGCCGGCGCCAAACTGGGCGCTCTGCATAACCCCGCCGTCTTGACGCTTCTCAACACCACCCCCCCGCCGAGCATCGCCCTCATCGAGGATTTCGAGAGCGGCCTGCCTACCGGCCGGGACCCCTTTGGCAACCAAATTGGCTTCTCCATCTGGGGTTCGACCTACGGCAACGTGGGGATTACCCTCACGACCGGCACGACGGGTACTGTGATTCTGCCCGGCGGTTCTGCCCCCAACACCGCGCTCAAAGTCACGAGCAACGTGGAGAGCTGGGGCGGTTTCACCGATGCCTTCAAGGATGAGAACGCCTGGGGCAGCCAGGATTGGAGCCGCTACGACGGCCTGCGCTTCTGGTTCTACGGGGCCAACAGTGGGTCGCAAATCCAGGTCGAAATCTTCGATAACCGGCAGCTGGGCAACACCGGCGACTCCGCCGAGCGGTTCTACCAACGCTTCACGGACAACTTCTCCGGCTGGAAGCACATCTCACTGCCGTTCGCGCTCTTCCAACGCCGCACCGACTATCAACCGTCCGGTGCGCCCGCCGATGGCCTCAATCTGACCGACGTGTCCGGCTTCGCGTTCAACCTGCCGGCAGTTTCGGCCACGACCGTCTACTATCTGGATCAGGTGGAGCTGTACGGCGACCTCGCCCAGCATCCGGCCACCGTGCGCGCGGGCTTCGCCGCCTACGCTTACGCGGCCAATGAGGGACAGCCCGCCGTCGTCAAGGTCACGCTCAACACAACCGCGACGCTGCCGGTCACCGTGACCTGTGTGCTGACCGACGACAGCGCCCTGCTGGGGATTGACTATCTCGGCCCGGTCGTGCGCACGCTCGTTTTTGCGCCGGGGACGACGGCCCAGACCTTCACCGTGACGACCTTCGCCAACAGCAAAGTCGCGCCGCGCCGCAGTCTCGATATGAGGCTCACCCAGGCGGTCGGAGCCGCGGTAGGCTATCGCGCCGCGTCGCCGCTGGTCATTATGGACACCAGCATCTCTGATCCCAGCATGATTGACGACTTCGAGTATGGCCTGCCTGCGACGCTCAAACCCGGTGGGAACGTGACTGTCTCGCTCACCTCCGTCTTATCGGGCACGGCGCTGGCTTTGCCCGGCCAGGAGCTGCTCAACACCGTTTTGAGTGTGACCTATTCCCTACCGGCAGGCTTGACGGCCGGCGCCCACGCCGTCGCCAACGCGGGCGGCTTCACGCGCACCTTCCCCATCAGCCAGGACTGGAGCGCCTACAACGGCCTCGCCTTCTGGGTCTACGGGATGAACACCGGCACGCCGATCACGGTCCAACTGCTCGATAACCGCCAGCCTGAACCCGGCCCGGATGGCTGGAAGCTGGTCTGGAGCGACGAATTCACCGGCGCGGCCGGTTCCGCGCCCAATCCCGCCAACTGGAACTACGACATCGGCGGCGGCGGTTGGGGCAACAACGAATGGGAATACTACACCGACAGCCGCGACAATTCCGCTCTGGACGGCAAAGGCCATCTGGTCATCACGGCTACCACCAACACTGACCCGGCCTTGACCTGCGCCAGCAGCCCCACCGGCCCCAACGGCATGTGCTACGCGACCTCCGCTCGCCTGCTCACCTCCGGCAAGCAGGAGTTCCTGTACGGGCGATTGGAAGCGAGCATCAAAATCCCCAAGGGGCAGGGCCTCTGGCCGGCCTTCTGGATGCTGGGCAACGACATCGGCACGGTTGGCTGGCCCGCCTCCGGCGAGATTGACATCATGGAGAACATCGGCAAGCCGTCCGAGCAGAACATCATCTACGGCACGATCCACGGCCCCGGCTATTCCGGCGGCAGTAACATCGGCAGCGGCCCGTACGCACTGCCCTCCCCGCTCTCCGACGATTTCCACGTCTTCGCCATTGAGTGGGAACCGACTGAGATCCGCTGGTATGTGGACGACACCAACTACTTCACGGCCACCGTCGCCGACCTCCCGCCCAACACGGACTGGGTCTTCGACCACCCGTTCTTCTTCCTGCTTAACGTGGCCGTGGGCGGCAACTGGCCGGGGTATCCCGATGCTACGACGCAGTTCCCGCAGACGATGCAGGTTGACTACGTGCGCGTCTCTCAGGCCCCCGACACCGCCGAGCGCTTCGAGGCCACCTTCGTGGACGACTTCTCCGGCTGGAAGCGCGTGATTTTGCCGTTCAGCGCTTTCACGCGGAGCGCGGAGCAACCGTTGGACGCTCCCAACGACGGCCTGACCTTGAGCGAAGTGTGGGGCTATAGCCTGGAGCTCCCCGCGGGCAGCCAGGGAGCCTTCTACCTGGATGAGGTGCAGCTGGCGCACCTCAACACGCTGTACCTGCCGCTCGTTTTCCGGAACCACTAAATCACGCGGATCTTTTTCAAAAAATGGGGGAAGGTTTGCAGGGATGCGCCGGCAGCTGCGCTCAAGCGCGTCCTGCAAACCTCCCCCGGAAGTGGAGTCCAAAGTGGAGCCTATGGAATCTGATCAGGCCTGCTACCTCGACGCATCAGGCCGCTTCATCATTGAGGATTACGCCGCCCGGCGTCCCTTCTCCAGTTTCCTGCCGGGGATTGCCGGGCCGCTCGGAACGCCGCTCTGGGTCTTCTACGTGAACCGGGGACAGGCGATTGCCAGTTTCGGCGTCGCCAGCAAAGATCACCCCATCATGGAATTCCAACCCGCGAACAAAGCGTATCAGACCACGCCCTGGACGGGATTCCGCACCTTTGTCAAAATCCAGCGCGCTACAGATTCTATCCTGTACGAGCCGTTCTCGCCCTGGCAGACCGACGACGCTGCCCGAATGCTGATTGGGATGAACGAATTGGAGCTGCAGACGACCAGCGCCGCGCACGGCCTTCAGACCACGGTCCGCTACTTCACGCTGCCGGGCGAGACCATCGCCGCGCTGGTGCGCCAGGTGACGCTCACCAATCTCGGCGCGGCGCCGCTCGCGCTGGAGGTGCTGGACGGTCTCCCGCAGGTCATTCCCTACGGCGTGGACAACTTGCAGCTGAAGGAAATCAACCGCACCATCGAGGCCTGGATGCAGGTCGTCAACCTGGAAAACGGCGTCCCGTTCTATTGTCTCAAGGCCAGCGCCGCCGACACCGTCGAGGTCGGCGCCATCCAGGCCGGGCACTTCACCCTCGCTTTCGTGAGCGAGGGGACTGCTTCACGCCTGCTGCCGGCGCTGGTAGACCCCGCACTCGTCTTTGGGCAGAACACCGCGCTGAGCGCGCCCGACCGTTTCCAGCGGGAGCCGCTCGCCGCGCTCCTGGCGCAACGCCAGATCACGACGGGGAAGACGCCCTGCGGCTTCTTCGGCCTCAGCCACACGTTGGAGCCGGGCGCCTCGTTGACGCTTCACGCCGTCATCGGGCATGCGCACACCCTGGCGCAACTCTCCCGCCAGCAGGGCCGCTTCACCCAGGCGACCTATCTCGCCGAAAAGCGCGCCGAAGCCCACGCCTTGACCCAACGCCTGACCGACACCGTGGCGACGCAGACCGCTTCGTCGTCCTTCGATGCTTACTGCCGTCAGACCTTCCTCGATAACGTGCTGCGCGGCGGGTGGCCGCTCTTCCTGGGCGACGCCGGGAAGCCGTTTGTCTATCACATTTACTCCCGCAAACACGGCGACCTGGAACGCGATTACAACGCCTTCTATCTCGCACCCGAGCTCTACTCGCAGGGGAACGGCAACTACCGCGATGTGAACCAGAACCGCCGCTGTGATGTGCTGTTCAATCCGCGCGTGGGCAATTTCAACGTGCTGAGTTTCCTGGGGCTGCTGCAGGCCGACGGCTACAATCCGCTCGTGGTGAACGGCGTCCGCTTCACCGTCGCGCCGGCAGACCGCGCGGAGATCCTCGCCCTGGTCGAGCAGCCGGACGCGCTCGCGCCGCTCCTGGCGCAGCCGTTCACGCCGGGGCACCTGCTCAAGGTCCTCGACGAGCGGGAAATCGGGCTGCGCGTCCCGGTCGAGACCTTCGTTGCGGCGGCGCTGGCGCACGCCGAACAGCACTTCGTGGCCAGTTTCGGCGAGGGCTACTGGACCGACCACTGGTTCTACAACCTCGACCTGCTGGAAACCTATCTCGCGGTCTACCCCGACAAAAAAGCCGACCTCCTCTTCGGGCAGCCGGTCGTCCCGTTCTTTGATAGCCCCGCTGTGGTGCAACCCCGCGCGCGGAAATATCGTCTGGTGAACGGCCAGGTGCGCCAGTACGGCGCGGCCATCGAAGATACAGAGAAAGCCGCCCTCATCGCCGCGCGGACCGCATCGCCCAATCTTATGCGCACGGCGCACGGTCACGGCGCGATCTACCGGACGACGGTGGCGGGCAAACTCCTCGCGCTGGCGCTGGTGAAGTTCGCCACGCTCGACCCGTGGGGCATGGGCGTCGAGATGGAAGCCGGCAGACCGAGTTGGTGTGACGCGCTCAACGGCCTGCCGGGGCTGTTCGGTTCGTCGCTGCCGGAGACCTTCGAGTTGGCGCGCCTGCTGACCTTCCTGATCGAGGCACTGGCCGAAACCGCTGCCGTCACGCTTCGCTTGCCGGTCGAATTCCACGGCCTGCTGCAGCATACCCTGGACGCTCTGAGCGTGTGGGAAGCATCCTCCGACGCCGACCGCGATTTCACCTACTGGGACGCCGTCGCTACGGCCCGCGAGGCTTTCCGCGCGGAGACACGGCTCGGCTTCGCCGGCGACGAACACGTCTTCACCGCCGCCGACCTGCTCCCCGCGCTGCGCGCGCTGCGCGCCAAAGTTGAGGCCGGCCTTCAGCGTGCCGTCGCCCTCAACGACGGCCTCCCGCCGACCTACTTCGCCTACACCGTTACCGATTACACCCTCCTCGCGGAAGAACGGGGGCAGACTTGCGTGACGGCGAAACATTTCGAGCCAACGGTGCTCCCGTTGTACCTGGAGGGACCGGTTCACGCCCTCAAACTCGCGCCGGATGTGGCCAGCGCGCGCCGCCTCTACGCCCGCATCCGCGAGAGCGCGCTTTTTGACCGCGACCTCGCCATGTATCGGCTCAACGCCCCGCTGACCGCGCTGCCGCACGAAATCGGGCGCGCTCGCGCCTTCACCCCCGGCTGGCTGGAGAACGAATCCATCTGGCTCCACATGGAATACAAGTACCTGCTGGAGGTCCTGAAAGCCGGCCTCGACGAAGAGTTTTTGGAGGACTTCAAACGCGCGCTGATTCCCTTCCAGGATCCGCAGCGTTACGGGCGCAGCCCCCTGGAGAACTCCTCGTTCCTGGTCAGCAGCGCGCATCCCGACGTCTCCCTGCATGGCGCGGGTTTTGTCGCGCGTTTCACTGGCGCGACCGCCGAATTCCTCAATATCTGGAGCGTGATGATGGCCGGGCGCCGTCCCTTTTTCCTGCGCGACGGCGAACTCTGCCTGACCTTCCGCCCGGTGCTGCCCGGCTGGCTCTTCCGCGCGGAGCGCACCCTCACCTTCACTTTCCTGGGCCAGTGCGCCGTCACCTATCACATGCCGGAGCGGGTGGACACCTGCACACCCGGCCTTCACGTCCGCAAGCTCATCCTGCAGCTCCGCGACGGCCAGACGGTGGAAATCGCGGGTGAG
>JAGPHL010000006.1 GCA_018055515.1 Anaerolineae bacterium | reverse complement strand
AAGGAGAGAACCTTTGTTTAGACGAACGGGATTGGTGTTGATGAGCTGTGCGCTGGTGATGAGCGCGCTTCTGGCGGGATGTGGATCCGCGACGCTGACCGTGCCGCCGCCTCCTACGCGGGTGACGGAGACGGAGACGCCGGTGAGCGCGGTTGCGCCTTCTGCGATGGGGACCAGCACGCCGGAATTCACGCCGACGCCGGAACCGCTGGCGGCGCTGGTCAACGGGGAGCCGATCACCATGGCCGAGTTCGAGCGGCAGGTCGCCAGCTATGAGGCCACGATGAGCGCCGAGGGGCAGGATTTCTCCTCGACGGCGGGGCAGGCAGCGCTTGCCGAGGCCCGTAGCTGGGTTCTCGATATGCGCATCGAGCTGCTGTTGATCAATCAGGCCGCCGCACGTGAGGGCGTCACCGCCTCAGATGAGGAAGTCGAGGCGGCGATCACCGGCCTCGTCAACGACATCGGCCAGGCGGCGTTGGAGGAGCGCCTGGCGCGGGAAGGGCTGACCCTCGAACAGATGCGCCAGGAGCTGCGGCGGGAGATGGTGGCCTCGCGGATGGTCGAGCGTGTCATCGCCGCCATCCCGACGCACGCCGAACACATCAACGCGCGCCATATTCTGCTTTCCACGCAGGAGGAGGCCGAGCGGGTGTTGGCGCAGCTGCAAGCGGGTTCGGATTTCGCGGTGCTGGCGCAGCGCTACTCGCAGGACACGTACACGCGCGATCGCGGCGGCGACCTGGGTTATGTGCCTCGCGGCATCCTCACATCCCCGGAGGTGGAGGAGGAGGCCTTTGCGCTGCAGCCGGGCCAGATCAGCGGCGTGATCCACAGCGCTTTGGGCTATCACATTGTACAGGTCTTGGATCGGGTGCCCGATCAGGAAATCTCGGCGGAAAATTTGCGCCTGCTGCGCGACCGGGCCGTGCGTGAATGGCTGGACGGCCTGCGCCAACAGGCCGACATTCAAATTTTCGTCCCGTAAGCTTCATTCCGTATTTTTCATTCCGCAACAGGAGGCAGGATGCGACGTCACGCGCGGTTGTTCAATGCGCTGACTGTGGTGATGTTGGGGTTGACGGTCGTGGTGCTCGGCTACTATGTGCTGATCCTCCTCAATCCCTACACGCCGCTCAATCCTTTCCCGCCGGCGACGCGCGTCGCGTTGTTGCTTCTTCCCAGCGCTACCCCCACGCCGGAAGGCGTTGCGGCCCCGCCGACGTGGACGCCGACCAGCACGCCGACGGTCACCCCGACGCCCCCGCCGACCCTCACGTCAACGCCGACCCTCACGCCAACGCCGCGTCCTACGTACACGCCGCGCCCGACGGCCACCTTCACCCCGCGCCCGACCCGCGCGCCCTATCCGTTCAGCTACTCCATCGAATATCAGACGCCGTATTACGGCTGTAATTGGGCGGGTGTGGCGGGGTTGGTGAACGATCAGGACGGCAAGCCGCTCACCGGGTACGCGGTGCGAGTCTGGGGCGGCGGGTTGGACATCGCAGTGCATTCTGGCGACGCGACCATGTACGGCGAATCCGGTTGGGAGCTGTTCCTCAACGACCACCCGATTGCGGAGACGGGGGAATTCAAGGTGCAGCTGCACGACCGTGAGACCGGGGTGCGCGTCTCCCAGGAGATCACCCTCGATTTTCAGCCTTTCTGCAGCAAATCCATGGCGTTCATCGTGTTTACCAGGAACCCGTGAGGGGGAGGGGATGCCTTGCGCAGCTCCGAGCAGCGACACCGCGAGCCTCTCTCAGGGCGGTCAAGGGGGAAATGATGACCATTGAGCGTGTCCCCACCGGCGTGCCGGGCCTGGATCGCATGTTGTGTGGCGGGCTATTGCCCGGCACGGTGGTCCTCGTGCGCGGGGCGCCCGGAACCGGGAAGACTTCGCTGGCGTTTCAATTCCTCATCCACGGCGCACAGCAGGGAGAGGGCGGGCTTTTCATCACCTTCGAGGAATTCCCCGAATCGCTGTACCGTGACGCGGCCTCGCTGGGGCTCGACCTCCAGACGCTAGAGCGCGAGGGGAAACTGCATCTCATTTTCACCTCGCCGCAGGTGCTGTTGGAGAGCCTGCAGGATCCGCACAGCCTCATTTACCGGCGTTTCATGTCGGCGGACGTGCGCCGGGCCGTGCTCGACAGCGCGACCCATTTCACCCGTCTCACCAATGACCGGCTCGAACTGCGTCAGTATTACACGACGCTGGTCAACAGCTTGCGGCGTGAGCGGATCACGACGCTGTTGCTCGCGGAAGAAAATCGCACGGAGTATCAACACGCCGGGCGCGGCGCACTGTCGTTTCTGGCCGATGGCATCATCCTGATGCGTTATGTCGAGATCGAAAGCGAGATTCAGCGCGCGATTGTGGTGCTCAAACTGCGCGGCAGCGATCACGCCCGCGAGATCTGCCATTATCGCATCGCCCAGGGCGGCCTGATTGTCGAGGGCGCTTTCCATGGCCGGCAGGCCATCCTCAGTGGGATTTCCCGCCGCAGCTGAGAGCGACGACTTCGACTATGGGCACCCTCTACGTCGTCGGCACCCCCATCGGCAACCTTGAGGACCTTACCTTCCGGGCGTTGCGCGTGTTGGGTGAGGTCGCGCTCATCGCCGCCGAAGACACCCGCAAGGCGCGCATCCTGCTTGACCATTACGGCATTCACACGCCGGTGACCTCGTTTTTCGAGGGCAACGAGCAGCGCAAGCTCGAGCCGCTGCTCGCGGCGTTGGAGCAGGGCGATGTGGCGCTGATCTCCGAGGCGGGGATGCCGGGCATCTCCGACCCGGGCTTTTCGCTGGTGCGCGCGGCGCTGGACGTCGGGGTGACGGTCGTGCCGGTGCCGGGCCCGTCGGCGCTCATCGCGGCATTGGCGGCGGCGGGGTTGCCGACCGCGCGCTTCTTGTTCCTCGGATTTTTGCCCCGCAAAGTCTCCGAACAGCGCGCGGCGCTGCAGGAAATCGCCGCCGTGCGCGCGACGCTCGTCTGCTATGAATCCCCCCGCCGGGTGCAGGCGACGCTGGCGCTGCTGCGCGAGGTCCTCGGAAACCGGCCGGTGGTGTTGTGCCGCGAATTGACCAAGCTCCACGAGGAGTTCTGGCGCGGCGATTTGGAGGGCGCTCTGGCATTTCTGGAGGCTCATCCTCCCCGCGGCGAGTTTACCCTTGTCATCGGCGGGGCGAATCCTGAGCCGGCGGCGTGGGAAGAATCGCGGGTGCGGGCGGCGTTGGCGGAGAAACTGCGGGCGGGACTTCCGCGCTCGCAGGCCGCGCGCGAGGTCGCCGCGCTTTCCGGCTGGCCGCGTCGGGACGTGTACACGTTGGCGGGGGAGATGGGGTGAGGGGAGGCTCGGATGCTTGCGAAGATTGGTAGCGCCGCCGTTGTCGGATTGGATGCTCAGCCCATCGAGGTGGAGGTGGACGCCCGACGCGCCGGGCAGGGCGGGACGCTGATCCTCGTCGGCTTGCCCGACGCCGCCGTGCGCGAGAGTGGGGAGCGCGTCCGCGCCGCCATTCGCAACAGCGGGCTGAACTTCCCCAGCGGGCAGTACATCACCATCAATCTCGCGCCGGCCGATCTGCGCAAAGAGGGGCCAGCCTACGATTTGCCCATTGCTATCGGCGTCCTCGCCGCCAGCGGGCAGGTGCCCCTTCCCCGGCTCGAGGGCGCGGTGATGTTGGGGGAGCTCTCGCTCGACGGCTCGCTGCGGCATGTGCGCGGCGTGTTGCCGGTGGCCGATATGGCCCGCCACAATGACGTCAAGGCCATCTACGTGCCGGCGTGTGACGCTCCCGAAGCCGCGCTGATCCCCGAAGTGTCGGTCTATCCGGTGGAGACCCTGGCGCAGCTCGTCGCCCATCTCCAGGGGCTTCAACCCCTGTCGCCCTTGCCTTCCGGCGCGCAGCTGGCGCCGCAACCCCCGCCTCCCGTCGTGGACTTTGCCGAAATCCAGGGGCAGGAACACGCCAAACGCGCGCTGGAAGTGGTGGCCGCCGGCGGGCACAATCTCCTGATGGTGGGGCCGCCCGGCGCCGGGAAGACGCTCATGGCGCGCGCCGTGCCCGGCATCCTGCCGCAGCTGTCCCTCGAAGAGGCGCTGGAAGTGACGCGCATCTACAGCGTCGCCGACATGCTGCCGCCCGAAACCCCGCTGATCCAGCAACGGCCCTTCCGCGCGCCGCATCACACCATCAGCAATGCGGGCCTCGTGGGTGGGGGACACTGGCCTCGCCCCGGCGAGATCAGCCTGGCGCACCGGGGGGTGCTCTTCCTGGACGAAATGCCGGAGTTCAACGGCCAGGTGCTGGAAGTGATGCGTCAGCCGATGGAGGACAAACTCGTCACCATCAGCCGGGCGCAGGGCAGCCTCACGTTCCCGGCGAATTTCATGCTCATTGCGGCGATGAATCCCTGTCCGTGCGGCTACTACGGCGACCCGGAACGCGCCTGTACGTGTTCGATCGGCATCATCCAGCGGTATCGCAAGCGCATCTCCGGCCCGCTGCTGGATCGCATTGATATCCACATCGAAGTGCCGCGCGTCCCCTTCGAGAAACTGAGCAGCGCAACGCGGGGCGAGTCTTCCGTCGTGATCCGCGCGCGCATCGAAGCCGCCCGCGAACGACAGCGCGCCCGGCTCAAGGGGACGGGCCTGGCCTGCAACGCCGACATGGGCCCGGCGGAGCTGCGTCAGTTCTGCGCGCTCCGCGACGACGCGCAGGCCCTCATGCGCACGGCGATGCGCCAGATGCACCTGAGCGCGCGGGCCTACCATCGCGTGCTGAAGGTCGCCCGCACCATCGCCGACCTGGAGGGCGTCCCCAACATTCAAGTGCATCATCTGGCCGAAGCGCTTCAATACCGAACGCGCGTGCTGGACGTGTGAAATGTCGGTGCGTGGGGGCTCCCTTGTGAGGCCGTTTCGGGCCGCGAGGGGGATCTCAGGCAGGGCTAAGCTTGGGGACGGCCATTGTTTTGCAGCAGCGCTTGCGCTTCCTGCCAGTCGTGGGTTTTCCACCCTTCCGTGAACCAGGCGCAGGTCTCTGTGAGCAGTCGCCGCGCCGCGTCGGGCTTTTCGGTGTGCCACAGCTTTGCCAGGCTGATGGCGGCATGCAATTCCAGCGTGTGAGCTTCTTGCTCGCGGGCGATGGCCAACGCCCGTTCGAAACTGGCCTCGGCGGCGCTCCGGTCAGGGAACTCTTGCAGGAGCAGCAGTTCCCCGTGCACTCGTTGGAGCTGGGATAGACCAATGGCAATCCCGGGCCGGATAGGCGCTGTCAGCGCCTCAGTGGTGATGGCTAATCCCGCCGCGCTATCCCCAGCTTGCAAGCAAGCATCCGCCAGGCGGACAATCCACATACCGTAGCCGGTATATGTGCCGGTGGATTCCCACAGCTGCATTCCACGCCGGATCAGTTCCAGACTGGAGGCGGCTTGCTCGCTGCCCGGTTGGGTCTGGGTCGCCTGAGCGTATCCTTTGGCGGCCCATCCATACGCCAGGAAAAAACGCAGTCCCTTTGTCTGTCCCACGTGCAGCAATTCATCGGCCAGGGCCTGCAGGGCCGCGCTGTCCCCACGTAAGATGGCCACTTCACAGGCAAAGATGAGCGTCGTTCCCAGGGCCGAGGTATGCCGGATGCGGCGCGCGCGCTTCAGCGCCTGCGATATCTCCACCCAGGCCTGGTCGAGGTAGCCGGATATGGCCAGCACGAACCCGAACACCGCCCTACAGCCTGCCTGCAGATCGTTTCCGATCCAGCGGAAGGTGGCCGGCTCTCCGATAGCGGCATATATGGCCAGAGTTTCCTCCAGCTGCCGGCGCGCCTCTGGAAAATTTCCCTGAAACAGGCGACTCATACCCAGGATGCGGTGGGCCAGTACTTGCGGCAGGCGCGCCGGTTCGCTGGTCAGCGCCAGCATTCGCTCACCGAGCTGGGCAGCCTGCTCCAGTTCCCCCTGGCTGAGCAGCCAATCGGCCTGCGTGTAGAGCGCCAGGAGCAAGGCATCCCATTCGGCCACGGGCCGATGATCGTCTATCCCTTCCGCCGCTTGTAGCAGTTCCAGCGCGCGCCAGATCGCTTCCCCGCGTTCCGTTCCACCCCACCCGTTGGCCGAAAGGAAGGGCGCTCCCAAGGCCAGGTACAAATGGATCTCCAGCCGGTCACGTTCCGGGGTGTGTGGCCGGTCGGCCAGCAGGGCCAGGCCGCGCCGGTAATGGCTGATGGCAACCGGGGGCGAGGCCAGATACACGGCCTGCTGTCCGGCTTCCAGGTAACAGGCAGCCGCCTTTTCTGGCAGTCCACCGGCCTCAAAGTGCCGGGCCATCTCGGCAATATGGCGAGCGCGCGCTTCTGGCTGTCCGGCATAGAGGTCTTCCAGGGCAAATCCGACCGCCGCGTGCCGCCGTGCGCGCTCCGCCGGGTCTAACTGTTGATACAGGTAGACCTGAAACAGGATGTGCCGGAAACGGTAACGCGATAGCTGGCGGGGCTGCCCCCCTTCCTCCAACCAGGACGTGCCTTCGCCCTGCACCAGTCGCCGCGCGCCGCGCCCCATGCCCAACGGCCCGCTCAAATCGCGCAGCAGCACCGCGACGTCCAGGCCATGCACGCGCGCCAGCACCTCAGCGGTGAAGCTGCCACCCTCGACGCTGGCGGTGGTAAGCCAGTCGCGCCATTGGTCGGGCAGATGCGCGACCCGCCCGGCGATGGCAGCTTCCACACGTTCGGGCAGTTGATCCCAATTCAGGGAGGAGCTGCTGACCCAACTGCCGTCGGCGGCGCGCTGGATTTCGTGGCGGGCTTGCAGGCTGTGCAGCAGTTCGATGGTGAACAGGGGATTCCCGCCGGTGCGCTGCGCCAGGGCCGAACAGAACGCGGCATCCAGACGATTGGGTTGGAGCAGGGGGTCTTTTTCCAGGAAGGCCGCAACGAAGGCAGTTTCGTCCACGTGATCCAGGTCCACGTGGATGTCCCCGCCGTAACGCTGTAATTCAGTCACGATGCCCAGGAGCGGATGCTGGCCTGTCTCTCCCTGGCGGCTGATTTCCCCAGGCCGGTACGCGGCCACGATCAAGAGTCGGCTGTGGGCCAGGCGGCGCATCAAGTGAAACAGCAGCGCCGCGCTGCCAGAATCAATCCACTGGAGGTCATCCAGCAGCAGGATCAGCGGTCGCTGCCGGGACACCACACTGAAAAGACGGGAGACCTGTTCAAACAGCCGTCCGGGTTCCAGTCCCGCCGGCGTAGCGGGGGATGGCGCGCCGTTGCGCAGCGCTTTGTACCAGGTCGGCAACGGGGAGGTCAGCTCGATCTGAACCTGTACCCGTTGGGCCAATGCGGCGCGATTCACGATGCGGTCCAACAGGTCCGGCGCGATTTCGACCAACGTTTGTGCCATCGCGGGGATGGCCTGCCGCAAGCGTTCCGGGGCTTCTGTGGGGAGAAGCTCCGCGCAGGGTAACATTTCGCATTCACCCGACAGCATTTGCACGCACTCGATGAAGGGCTGATAGGGTTGACCTACCCCGGCGTAAGCATCGCAGCGTCCCTCCACCACCAGGAGGGTGGGGTGGCGCGCCAGCGCCTGGCGCGCAAACGCGCTCAACAGGGCGGTTTTGCCGCTGCCGGCCTCGCCGGTGAGTAAGACGACTTGCCCTTGCCCGGCCAGCGCCCGCTCCAGGGCCGTGGCCAGCTGCGCCGACTCGCGCTCGCGAGCGACGAAGGGGGCAGCGGCCGGTTCCTCTGTCGCCCCTGTCGTTTCTTGCTTGATGTGTTGATACAGCGCGTTGGTGGCGCGTCCTGGTTCTATCCCCAGGTCGCCTAGCGCCCGGCGACAGTCCGCGTACTGCGCCAGGGCCGCGCCGTGTTGGCCGTTGGCGTCCAGCACGCGCATGACACATTGATGGGCCTGCTCGTCCCAGGGCTGAGTGTCCAAGATAGTGCGATATGTGTCTGCTGCCTCAGTATAGTTCGCGGCCGCTTCCTGGGCGGCGCCGAGGAGGTACAGCAAGCGCAACCACTGGCGTTCGAGTTGTTCGCGCGTGCGCAGCGCCCAGCTCTCGAAATCCAAACTGTCCCCCAGGTTGAAGCCCTGTAGAAAAGGGCCCCGGTACAGCGTCAGAACCTCGCGCAGGGCCTCCGCCGATGGGGCTGCCTCACATGCGGCGGCCCTCTCGCGGAATGCCGCAGCATCTACCCAGATCCCCGCCTGCGGGTTCAGTTGCACGCAAGAACGATCGGTCAGTAGAAACGGGATGGCGGCGTCCCGATCGTGCAACACGCTGCGCAGGTTCGACAGGGCAAAGCGCAGGGCGCTCAATGCCCCGGCATCGGTGCGCTCCGGCCAGAGCTTCTCGGCCAGGAGCTGCCGGGGATGCGGGTGAGCGGTCTCCATCGCCAGGTAGGACAGCAGCGCGCTCGTCTTGCCTGCTGTCAGGGGCAGGGGCGGCTCGTCGTCCAGGCGGAATTGGACGCTCCCCAAGAGATAAATCGTCAATCTGCTCAGCGTGATGCTCCCTCTGTGTTGTACCTGTGGCATCGTGAGGCTGTGGCGCTGAATTCATTATAAATCCAAGCCCAGAATATGCTCAAACGCACGTTTGACGCACGCTCGCGGCGTATTATGGCAAGCATGACGTTAGCACCTGGCTATAAATCCTACATTTTGCGCGTCTGGCAGGTAGAGCGGGACGACCAGCCGACGTTGATCGCCGTGTTGGAAGATTGCCAAACCAGTCAACGTCAGACGTTCCCTAGCCTGGCGGCGCTGGTGGAATTTCTGGAGGCGGGTAAGTTGCCCACCCCGTTAGCGGCGCATGAGTCCCAGTCGGCTGTGTTCGATGACGCCTGGACAGACGGCGAAGCGTAGCCCGCTGTCAGGCCTGGGGTGGAGGGGAGTGTGGTTTGACTTTCAACTACTTACGGAGGATGAGATAATGAAGCGCTGGCATGAGTCATTAAGCCGTGTGTTGATCGTCGTCGGCATGTTGCTCACGGTGATGGCCGGGGGGCTGTCTGCTGTCCGGGCAGCCGATGCCGGTGATCCGTTGCAGGCCGTGCAAGAGGCGTGGGCGCGGGCCGCGCAAGCCGGGGCCTACCAGTTCCGCACAGAAATTGTCCAGACGACCTACCCCGCGCCGGCGCTCGCGAATGTGGGGCGCAGCAGCCGCGTGGAAAACGTGTACCTCGAAGGCCAGACCGACACGGCCCAACGCCAGTTCCTGATGACCTTGTGGAACGAGGGCGGCAACGCGCTGAACGGGCAGGACGGCGTCGAGATCCGCCTGGAGGGCGACAAGACGTATGGCCGCACGAGCGGCGGCGAGTGGCAAGAGATGCCCGATTTCGCCGGCGCATTCGCCCCTGGCAACGATTTGATGGCGTATCTGGCCGGCGTCAAGGACGTGGTCGAGATGGGCGCATCGGTCAGTCTGCCAGACTCGCCTTATGCCGTCTACGCCACCCAATATGCCTTCACGCTCGATGGGCCGAGTCTGGCGCGTTATGTGCGCGATCAACTGGAAGAGGAACTGACGCGCAAAGGGGAACTGCCCGCCGGGATCACGCTGGACGTGTCTAATGTTTATCACGAGGCGACGGGTGAGGGCATGGTGTGGATCGGGGCAGACGGCTTGCCGCTGCGCCTGGCGCTTCATATCCTATATCCGCCCCAGGCCAATGGCGAGCAGATCGAGGCCGAGCTGCAGACCGATTTCAGCGCTTTCGCTGCGGCCCAGGCCCCCGGGGCGACGAAGGCGCTCGCTGCCGCTCTGGGCCTGCCGCGCACGGTCAATGATTGGCAGACCGCCGGGACCCGCAGCGGTCTGTGGCTGGGGGTGTTCGGCATGGCCCTCGTGCTCGTCACGCGCCGCCGCTCGCGGGTCGTGTATGCGGCGATTGTGGTGACGGTGGCCCTCTCGATGATTGTCGGCCCGCTGTTCAACAGCCTCCAGGCGGCGGCGTTTATGGATGAGCAGGCGACCCGGCAAGCGGCTTTTGAGCAACAGCAGGCCGAACAGACGCAATATGCCGAGGCGCAGGCTCAACAGGCCGACCCTGCCTGGAATCCCAACCAGGACCCGCTGCAGAATATTGAACAGCCGGTCGCCGCGCCGCCCGCATCGCTCCCCATGAAGGTCACGTTGACCCAGGCCAGCGCGGAAGACGATCCCTACAGCCAATGTACGGATAAAGAGAAGACGACGGACTCAGACAATGACTTGCTGACCGATTGCCAGGAAAGCGTGATCGGCACCAGCCCCACGAATCGGGATACCGATAGCGATGGGCTGTGGGACGGATGGGAAGTCCTGCGCCTGGGCACTTCCCCCACCGACCTCGATACCGACGGCGACGGCATCAGCGATAACCTGGAAGTCGTCGGCTTTGTCTATCAGGGTAAGCGCTGGTACAGCAATCCCAACAAGGCGGACACGGACAAGGACGGGCTGGCCGATAACCTGGAATGTCCCGAGCGCCGCACGGTCAACGGCGTGACCCCGGGCGTGGACACGGTCTGCCGCGATACTGACAACGACGGCGTCCCCAACTTGTTCGACCTCGACAGCGACGGCGATCAGGTGCCCGATCAGGTAGACCTATCGCCGCTCACCGTGGTGGGACAGACGACGCCCTTTGGCCGCACGAATCCCTTCCAATGGAAGGCGAGCAATTTTGGGCTCAAAGCTGGGACGACGAGCTACTACCCCGTCGTGGCGGATTTCCAGTTGCGCCCGGTGGATCCGCAGCACCTGACGTATGTGCTGAACGTCCTCGATTGGCCGAGCGGCGACGAGCAGGGGCAAATCCAACGGCGAACGGGCAACGATGCCACCTTCGCCGATGCCATGTCGGCGGCGGAGCGCGCTGTGGATCCGCGCGCGCAAAATGGCGACGTGCGCCTCGTCCCCATGCTCGAAGTCGAACTGAGCGGCGCCAATCTGCCGCTTCCCTTCACGACGGCGATGCAGACCCGCGTGCAGCTTCAAGGCGTGGACACTTCCTGGCCGGTCAGCACGACGCCGCCGGTCTTCACCACCTGGCTGTCGGCCACGTTGAATTTTAAGGCGGGCGGCACCTCTTCCGCACCGGCGACGGTGGTGGAAGTGCAACGCACCTCCGGCAGTTCCTTCAAGTGGATGGGGGTGTACGCCGGCACGTGCGGCAGTCCAGGGGACAAGGTGGGTGAAGTGACCGTCACCAACCCGCCGAACCCCTCTACGTGGACCGTGAACAACGTTCGCCTGACCGATATCGCCGATGGCGATCATTTCGTCATCATGTCGGGGGCCGGCCACACACCGGCCTGTGCACAAATCCCCGACCTGACGACCGGCGGCTATACCGACCGCATGGTGGATCCCGCGCCGTTGGCGGCTTACGGCGTCACCGCGCGCGACCAGGGTGAGTCCGGCGCTGTGGCGCTGTACGTGCCGGTCAACGTCGTCCCCGACGCCTCGGGCGGTGGCCGGGTGGCTTTCTCGGCGCGCATGCCCTATTTCCCCAACAACGGCAGCCTGGGCAGCGCCGCGCAAAAGGTGCGCCTCGTGTGGATGGTGCAGGCGCTGTCGGACATGTGCAAGCCCATGCCGGCCGGCGTCACCACTCAAGCGGCTGAAAAATGGTGCGATTATCGGGAGAGCTGGGACCTGAACGTCTCCGAGGTCGTGCACATGTACAGCGACGAGTGGTACCTCACCGGCCTATCGGTGCGCGAGGATCACGGCTTCAACATGGCGATTGTGTGGGAAGACCCCGCCGCCAAGGCGGCGCCCACAGACAACTGGTTGTGGCCGCTGTCGGCGGGCCTGGAAGAGGTCTTCCTGTCGGGCCGCGACGCGAACGACAACGACGTCCGCGACCTGGGTGTGGCCACGACCTTCGACGGCGTCACGGTCGCCGATGACACGATCAGCCGGCGCTTCGACGCACCGTTGCCCGCGACCGTCACCGAGACGCTGCGCTGGGGGATTCCGACCACCGCCACACTGCAGGTCGAGACGGTGACGTATCCCACTCAGGATCACGTGGCCTTCGTGATGATGACCGACACGCTGCGCATCTTGAATACCAACTTTGCCGCTTATACCGACACGACGCCGAGCCTGTTGTTTGCCCGTGAGGAATACTATCGCGGCGCCAACCTGGATACGCCAGCCACGCGCACCATCGTCAACAATGGGGTGACCTTTAACCTGACCGGTCAGCCGCTCAACACGATCGCCGCGATCAACTGGGCGCCGTACCGCTATCACGACGGCGCGTGGGACTCTTTCCCGATGGCCGAATATTGGGACCTGTTAGGGGTGCGCCTGAAGGCCGGCCTGCCGCTGGCGACGGACGCTCCCGCCGATACCGCCGCAGAAATTCGCGACGGGATGATTGCCGTCGCCCGCTCGTATTACCTGGCGCTCAACCAGGGACGGACGAGTCTGGTGGCGGTGGGAAATACCCCGCTTTATCCGTACAACCCGCTCCAGGGCGACGGCTCGCTGACGATGACCCTATCGTACCTGGCGACCCATTCAGTCTATGGCGGGATGACGGGCGGAATGTCGGGCATCGCGACCGTCACCGAAATGATCGTGGACGCCGCCTATCGCGCTTACAAGATCGAGATGAATTATGTGGGCCTGGGAGGCAGATTCTCCAAGGCCGGCATCACCGGGCCGAAGGACGTGTTCTGGCTGATTGGCAGCGGCATCAAGAACACGGCGACTGAGAAGCTGAACAGCCTCTTCGACACTCTCGCCGACACATTGAACAGCGGCAAAAAGTTCGGTACGGCGGTCGCGCTCTCCATTGCCGGCGCCTCGCTGCTGATCATCTCGATTGTCGTGGGCTTTGCCTTTGCCAAAGTCGAGCTGATGCTCAACCTGGTGGTGTCGGTCACATTGGCCACCGTGCAAGTGGTCCTGGCCATCAAGACCATCTATGAGGCGGCGACCAAGACCCTGGCGGAACTCAGCCGGGCCGCCGTGGTATGCACCATCATTGGATTTATCATTGGGGTGGCGGTGGCCTTTGGGGGCGCGATTGTCACGATTGTCGCGGGGCACCTCGAGCTGAGCAGCGTCGCCGCCCACGCCGCGATCGCTGATTTCATCGCCTACGCTATCGTCGCGGCCATCATCCTGGCCATCTCCTTAATCCCGGTCGTGGGGCAGATCATCGCCGCCATCATCGGCGCCTTTGACGCGCTGGTTCTGGCGATTTGCAGTCTTGCCTCCGCCATTGTGGGCACAGACGTGCGAAAAACGTATGTCGGTCAATGGCTCTGCAAGGGCCTCACGGGCTGGGCGTCCGAGGCGATCAAGTGGTTCATCTTCAGCGCCCGCGCGCTGACCGACCTGCAAGACCCGGAGCGGCTCCAATTTGGCCGTTTCGGCTATGACCTGGAAGAACCCGATGAGGGCCTGGCGGTGGGCAACAATCTCTACCTCACCCTTGATCTCACCAGCACCATCAAGCTGGTACCCGTCATCCCGCCCACCGACGAAATGATCGAAAACTGGAAAAGCGGCACGAATCTGATCCCGGTGGACTGGAAGTCCCTCTCGTACTGGTGGCAGTTCTCCGATAGCAATGTGAGACGCTCGACGTTCAGGTACGAAATCCAAAACGAGGCCGCCGATCTCGAGGGCGTTGACCTGGATCAGATGAAGGACGAGTGGCAGTCGGCCGGCGCGGCGCACACGTTCTATGCCCATCCCACCCCGGCGAGCGAGGCGATTCCCCTGGACACGGCCGGCGTCAACCAACCCATCCAGGCGACCTTGACCGAGGGGGCGGATGTGGCGACGCAGGAATGTTGGGCCGTCCCCAATCCGCTCACGGTGTGGATGGGAGTGTGCGCCATCCCTTATGTCTGCTTGATCCCCGTCTGCGCCATTCGCGGCAGCGACAATTCGACCCACATTGATCTGGGCGGACGCTTTGTGCTCGACGTCTTGCCGTTCACGCTGGATGAGTTCTACGCGGCGGTGGAGCGCGACGGCGGTTACAGCCTGGCATGGGGGCAAGGGAACACCCTCACGTTCCAACGGCAAGCGGACTTTGACGGTGACAGTTTGCTCGGACGCGCGGATGGCGGCGCCGACCCCGACGACAGCCGCTGGGACACCGACGGCGATGGGCTGGCGGATGATTGGGAGCTGTCGCACGGCAGCGATCCTATGCGCCAGGACAGCGACGGCGACGGTCTGACGGACGCCGAAGAAGGGGCGCGGCACACCGATCCTATGCGCCAGGACAGCGACGGCGACGGTCTGACGGACAAGGCAGAACTGACCGGTTGGGAAATAGTCTATGCCATTGACGCGAGCGGTAGCCAGCGCTACACCTGGGTCACGTCTGACCCGTTACAGCCTGATGCGGATGATGACGGCCTGAACGATTTCAAGGAGAGGGCCTTCGGTTACAATCCTTATGTGCCTTCCGACCCGAGCGTCCTTACCATGGCGGCCGGCGTGCAAGAAACGCACGCTCCCCTTCTGCTGTTGCGCCTGGACGAAACTGCCGGCGCGCAGACCTTCCGCGATGAGGCCAACCTGACCGATGCAGCCGTATGCGCGTCGGGCGCCTGTCCCGACGCCGGGAAGGACGGACGTTATGCTTATGCCGCTCAGTTTGGCAGCGGCGATTCCTTGAGCCTGCCCAACGGCCCGGTGAATCGTCTGAGTCACAACTTCACCGTCGCGGCCTGGGTGCGCCCGACCAGGGTTTCCGTTGATCAGAACATCCTGGCCACGGCCCAGATAAATACCGCTGCCGACGGCTTCGCGTTTGGCCTGTCGAGCACGGGCCTATCCCTCAGAACCTATGGCGAGACCACTTACTATGCTTCCGTCGAACTGCAAGCGAACCAGTGGACCCATGTGGCAGCCGTGATGGACAGCGCGAACGCCGTGTCCTTTTACGTGAATGGGGTCTTTAAGCAAAGGCTCTCCTACCCCAGGCCGGCCCGGCCCGACACCGATGATGTGTTAGTGATCGGTGCCACGTCTGCCGCTGATAGTTTCACCGGTCTGCTCGATGACGTGACCGTCTTCGACCGCGCGCTCAACACGAGTGAGGTCCAGGCTGTGATGCAAGGCCGCTTCAATCTCAACGATAGGGTCGTGCAACCCGGGCAGACATTGGCCTATACGGCTACCCTGTCTAACAAATTGCTGGGCCGTTACGCGCAGGGGCTGCTATCATTCGACAGCGCACCCGCGCTGGCCGTGAGAACACCGGCCCCACAGACCTTTGTGCTCCAGCCGCTCGCGGAGACCCGGGTGGCCGGCAATCTCACCGTCGCCCCCCAGAGCACCCGACCGATCAGCGTCACCCAGACCGCCGAGGCACTCATCACCGATTGGCGCGAGGGCTCCAACTACGCTCAACTCTGGCTGCCGCTGGACGAAGACGCCACCCAAACCGTGTTCCTGGATCATTCTGGCACCCTGCCGGCAGCCAATGGCGTGTGCAGCGAGACGACATGTCCTACCCGCGCGGAGCCGGGTTACTTCGATTACGCGCTCAAGTTCAACGGCGGCCAATCCGTCACCCTGCCCGCTGCGGACCGCCTGGGTCTCACCGATTCCAGTTTTGCCGTCTCCGTCTGGGTCAACACCACCGACCTGACCGGCAACCGGAACATTCTGAGCACGGAGGGCACGCCTCAACTGCAACTGATGTTGCGCGGCGGCAAGCCGGCGCTGGATTTCGGCGGCAATGTCCTCTCCAGCCCTACCCAGCTGGCGGCGAATCGCTGGTATCATCTGGTCTTCCGCTATGACAAGGAAACCGCGGAACAGGCCATCTACGTCAACACCGAGCGGGTTGTCAGTCGCACTGGCGTCGCGGCTTTCAGCGGCACCGGCGCCGTGACCCTGGGCGGCGCGTGGAAGGGGTGGCTGGACGACGTGCGCACCTACAACCGTCCTATCACGGTGAGCGAAATCCGCGAGTTGTATGAGCGCCCGGTCTTGCACCTGCAGTTTGAGCAAGTCACTCACCCGACGCCGTCACAGACGGCCTTCGCCGACGACTCCGGCTTAAGCAACGGCGGCTCGTGCACCGGGAGCACCTGCCCTGCCCGCGTCCCTGGCGTGACCAGTCTGTGGGGCGGGAAGTTTGATGGCAACGACTATCTCAACGTCTCCGGCCGCCCCAGCCTGGACCTGAGCGATGGCCAGTTCACACTCTCCGCCTGGGTCAAGCCCGCTCCGCAACCGGAACCGGTGGATCCGGCATGTCCTTTCACGGCCGGCTATTACCTCGCCTCGACGCCGGTAAAAACTGGCTGCGCGGGGTGGGATGGCTGGATGGATCCCGCCAGCGGCCTGATGTTGGACGTCACGACCCCCGCTGGCGGATATAGCCGTTACTACTCGGGGGATTTCAACTTCCCGGCGGGTTACTATGACTTCGCGCTGCGGACCGACCTCCAGGGCAAGGCGAGACTCTATGTGGATGGCGTCCAAATTGCCTCCGCAGATCCATGGGAAGACAACGCTTCTTATGTGGAGTATTGGGATCGCACAGCGACCAACCTTCATTACCACCTCAGTGCGGGCGTCCACAATATCAAAGTCAACGTTGATTCGGTTTACGGCACTCGGGTTCAGTTCACTTTCAGCCCGCCCTATGCGCAGGGCATCCTGGGCGAGCAGAGCGGCTCAAAGAACGCTTACCCCACGCTGCAGATGGTGGGCCGTCACGTCCGGGTGGGTTTTGGCACAGGCTCCACGTGGGTCTCGCGCACGACCTCCGACGCGGTATTGACCGCTGCGGCCTGGAATTACGTCGTTGCTACCTACAACGCCAGCGAGTTGATCCTCTACGTCAACAACGCGCGCGTCGCCAGCTGGAACCTGAATGGCGCCAGGCCGACCAATGCCACGGCTCTGCGCGTGGGTTCCTCAGGCCAGCGCGGCAGCGTCTGGATTGACCAATTGCACGTCTATAACGCGCGACCCGGCACCAGCGGCCATATTTTGAAGGCCGACTTCAAGATCAAATGGAACGGCAGCGTGTGCAGCGGGTGCTCTTGGGACAGCCTCGGCGATGGCGACAATGTGGATGTAGACCTCTTGAAGAACGTGGACGGCGCCGGTACGCTGGGGGTCGTGCACCGCTATCTTTCGACGGACCACAACCTCTGCCTGAAAAGCACGGACGGATCGGAGACGTGCGACAGCACCTACGACTTCGACACCAACGCCCCCGGCCTGCGCTTTATGGCCTTGAACGATAAGGATCGCTACGCCGGCCTGTATCTGGGTGACGACACCCATTGGGCCTTCTACAACAACGCGATGCCCTTTCGCGGCGTGTTGGACGATGTCGCCATCTACCGGCGACCGCTCTCGACCGAAGAGATTGATGAGCTGTACCGGGCTGCCGGCCTGGCGCTGCATCTCAAGTTGGACGAAGCGCCGGGGGTGTCCACCTTTGAAAACTCGGTGGATTTGAGCCAGCAAAGCAACGCCTTCTGTGCCAGCGCGGGCGGCGCCTGTCCCACGACGGGCGTGGCCGGGCGCATCAACCAGGCCGCGCTGTTCGACGGTTCGAGCGACTGGCTGAGCACGACGTTGACGCTCGATACGTCGCAGGGCGGCGCCCTGATGGCCTGGGTGCGGCCCGCTGCGTCAGGCAATACCACTCGGGTCGTGCTCAGTACGGGCAACTGGGCCATCGTGCGTGAGGGCCTGCGCTGGAAGGTGTTGAACGGCGCCACCCTGTTCGATACCGGTGCCGCAGTCACGCCCAATGAGTGGCAGCACGTCGCCACGACCCTGGAGCAGGGGCAGGTCAAATTCTATTTGAACGGCCAGTTGATCACGACCACAACGGCCAGCTCGTTGACCGCTCAGCGCCTGGCCGTAGGCCGGCATCCTGCCGGCGGCTCGTACTGGGCCGGCAACATTGACGACGTGCGCGTCTTTACGCTCCCGCCGTCTGCATCCGGCCTGCAAGCCATCTACCAGGAAGCGCCCGTCGTTCATCTGCACCTGGATGAGCTGTTGGGCGCGACGCAGTTTGCCAACATCACGGGGGCGCTCCCTGGCACGTGCACGGCTTGCCCGATGGCCGGTGTCGCCGGGCAAGCCGGCCAGGCGGCTGAGTTCAACATGGCGCCCGGCCACACGACGGACCGGATTACGATTGCGGCCAACGCGAGCCTCGATTTGCCGCATTTCAGCGTGGGCGCCTGGGTGCAGCCTGCGGCGATCAAGAACAGCGAGCAGGTGTTGGTGAGCAAGGGCAACAACTACCAGCTCTCCATCCCGGCCGGCGGCCTCACGGCCACGTTGACCCTCGCGCCTGCGTCAGGCGGCGCTTGCGGCGCAGGGATTTCGGTCGCCAGCCTGACGCAACTGTTGCCTGACCAGTGGAACTACGTGATGGGCACTTACGACGGCAGCACGGCCCGCATCTACGTAAACGGGTACGAACAGGGCAGCGTCGCCCTGAGCGGCGCGGCGTGCGCCAGTACGGAGGCTATCTCGCTGGGCGGATCTGCCACGGGCCATCCCTTCTATGGCCGGCTCGACGAGGTGACGCTGTACGATCACGCGCTCAACGCCTACGCGGTGCGGGACATTTTCCGCTACCAGGGCAAGCTGGTTCACGAACGCCGCAGCGACGCGCTGTTGGTAGACGCGACTGCGCCTGCCTCAACCCTGCGTTCCTACAATCCGGATCTGCCTTATCTGGCGAACCAGGACGTGTTGATGTACGTCGCGGCGCAGGATGGCTACGCCGGGGTGAGTCAGGTGGAACTGCTGGTCACCAAAGCCGGCGGAAGCCTGACGACCGTGGCGGCGCCGGCATGTACGGATTCGCTGGGGGACACAGCCTGGTGTCCGTTCTTCAAGCCGAGCGGCGAGGGCCAGTATGTTCTGGCTACCCGCGCCACGGATTGGGTCGGCAACCAGGCGACCTCGCCCAACACTACCTTGTACGTGGACGCGACGCCGCCTGTGGCAACCCTGGGTCTCCCTTCTGATTCCCTGCTCTCTGCGCGACTGCACCCCACGCTTTCCAACGCCTGGTCGGTTGACTTGAGCGGCAGTGTCTCTGATCCCAACATCGCCGGTACGTCTACACCCGGCAGTGGACTCCAACTCGACAGCGTCCGGGTGGCGCTGCTGGACGCGAATGGCGCGGTAGTCGGCGGGGAGGCGCAGCCCGTCACCCTGGCCGGGAATGCCTGGTCGGTCACCTACACCATCGCGGAGGCGCGCCCGACGGGCCGCTACACCGTCCGTCTGGAGGCCGCCGACCGCATGGGCAATCAGGCGCGCCTGGCGCTTGGCACAATCCTGGTGGACGCCGCCGCGCCCGGCGGGGATGCTCACCTGCCGACGACGGCGATCACGTCCACACAGACGGCGCAAGGCACGGTGAGCGAAGCGCCGGCCCCGCGCGATACGGCGCTGCTGTTGCACCTCGAAGAAAGCGCGGGGGCCACCCTCTTCTATGATAATGGCGGCGCGTTGCTCCATGCCACCTGCCTGGGCGCCTGTCCTGAAGCCGGCGCGACCGGGGTCTACGGTGCTGCGGCGCGCTTCCGGGGTGCGCAAGCGCTCCAGGTCGCACATAGCCCGATCAACGAGCGCACGGCCGGCCTGTCTGTGGCGGCCTGGATCAAGCCTGAAGCGCTATCCGGCGTCCAGCGCCTTGTGGCGACGGCCCAGACTCACAGTGCCAACGGCTTTGGCTTTGGGTTACAGAATAACCAGCTGCTGTTTACCGCTCTGGGGAGCAGTTCACGCCCTTATGTCGCCGGTGTGCTCCAAAGTAACCAATGGGTGCACGTAGCGGCAGTGGTCGGGGACGATAACACCGTGGCCCTGTACCAGAACGGCGCATTGCAAGCCGTCTTCACCACCACCACGACCCTGCAACCCGACCTGGATGACCTCCTGCTGATTGGCGCGGGGACCGACGCCGGCAGCACCGCGCTCGCCGAGCCGTACATGGGCTACCTCGACGAGCTGGTGATCGCCGAGCGGGCGCTGTTGCCCGAAGAAGTGCGCGCTCTGGCGCAGCCCAAAGTCGCCGGGCTGAGCAGCGCGCAAGTGGCCTGGCGGCCCACGCTGCCCGGCTCCGCACTCTATAACGAAACGCCCCTGGCCGGCGAGACGCTCCATCTGGCGCTTGACGACATGCCTGACCAAAATGGCAGCCTCACCTGGCAGGATATTTCCGGCCAGGCGCATCACGGCACATGCACGGGCGTGGGATGCCCCGGTTATGGCGTGATAGGACATGCCGGCAGCGCGGCGGCTTTCGACGGCAAACAAACCACCGTCGCATTGCCCAATTGGGGTACGTTTACCAACGTTACGGTCTCCGCCTGGGTCAAACGCACGGGCGGGACCGGCGCGCGCGAAACCATCGTGTCCTACAAAGAGGCGGCCGGCTGTGGCCTGACCCTCTCCCTCAACGAGAACAAGACCGGCCACTACCCGCGCATCTGGGTCAAAGTGGGCGGCAGTTGGAAGTATGCCGAACAGGCCGTGACCGTCCCGCTCAATACCTGGGTTCACCTGGCCGCGACGTATGACGGCGCGACGCTGCGCCTCTACCGCGACGGGCAATGGGTCGCCAGCACCGCAGTAGCGGGCAGCATGGCGCAATGCAGCGGCGTCTCGGCAGTGGGCAGCCGCTCGGACGGCGTGAACCATCGCTTCCCCGGCGTCATTGACGACGTGCGGATGTTCGACCGCGCCTTGTCCGCCGACACGCTCCGCGAGCGGTTGTACCTCGGCGCTGAACCGGTGCTCCGGCTCACACTGGATGAGACGTGGGCCGCAGACGGCGTGACCCTGACCGATGCCTCCGGTTGGGAGCACGACGGTGTGCTGTATACCGGGGCGGACGACACGAACAAAGCCGCCGCCGGCGCGGTGGGCGGCTCCAGCCTCTACCTCGACGGCGTGGACGATTACGTCGCCGTCGGACCGCAAGCCGGCCTGCTTCCCGGCTCGCGCTTCAGCGTGGCTGCCTGGGTCTATCCCTCCCCGGAGGACGTGAACTCCTATCCCATCTTGGGCAGCGACGCCTACACGGACACGCGCTATACCTATCCTGCCCTTCAGGTGATCAACCGGAATGTCCTGGTCGGCGGCTTTGGCAACGGGACGCAATCGCTCGTCACCTACACGACTGCCGCACTGACGGAGAATGCCTGGAACCACGTGGCGGCCACGTTCGACGGCGTGACCTACAGTCTGTACGTGAACGGGGAGCAGCGCGCGAGCACTACGGCGTTCGCGGGCCAGCATCCGACGAGCCCCTCACGTTTCGACATTGGACGCGGCGAAGCCGTGGCTGGCTGCGTCACCTTTGCGAATCTTACCCTTACCCCGCTGAGTTTGGGATATTATGACGTGATGCTGGAGGGTCAGTCTCTTTATCATGGAACCAGCCAGGCCACGCCGTATGTTCCCATCAAGCTCAGCGTTCTCAACTCTTTCTGCTCGCAAATCACGTTGCAAGTCTCGTACAAAGGATCTATGCCTGCTACCAATTGGCAGCGGAGTGTGACTCTCAATCCGCAGCCGGGAACAGGCAGCCAGCGGCTTTCCCATCCTACCTATTCCTACATGGCGGACCTGGCGTGGACGCTGGCGGCGCAGCCTGCCAGTATGCGCTACTGGCGCGGCGGCGTTGACGATGTTCGCGTTTATGCCCGCGCGCTGTCGCCGCTCGAAGTGGCCGCGCTCGCCCAGGCCGGCTGGCAGGCGGCCACGCTGGCCCAATCCGGCGCCGGCGTCAAGTTCTCCAACTGGAGCGCAGAAGTGCCGGATGGGGTGGAAGGAGCCTTTGCGCTCGACTTGCGTGGCACCGACACCGCCGGGCACGTGAGCGCGGCGGATCTGGCCGCCCAGACGTGGAGCGGCAATCTGGACACACTGGCGCCGCGCGTGGCCCTCACCCTCACGGTCGGCGGCGGCAAGTATCGCTACACGACCGTCGCCGAAGACTTCAACTTGTGGCGAAATGGCTTCTCCTCGCCGTGCGGCGCGGGTGTGATCAGCAAGACGGACTACTTCCAGTCGCCATGGTATCTGGCGACGGTGGGCCAGTCGAGCCTGGCCCACAAGGTGTATCGTTTGACCGCCGACTGCACGATGGCGACCGTCTATGGCCTGTCCGAAGTCGGAGCCTGGACGGCTCGCTCGGTCGCCAGCAATTTTGCCATCGTGGACAATCAGGCGTATGTGCCTTCTGGCGCGCTGTGGCGCGTGAGTCTCTCCAACCCGGCGCTCCCCAGCGTTTTGAGCTCCTACAACGCGGCCGGCGACGGGCGCGGGGTTGTCGTGGTCGGCAATCGGGCTTACATCGCCGACGGCAACCTGGGATTGACAGTGATTGACCTGTCGAACCCGTCTGCCACACCGGGCCGCCTGGACACGCCGGGCACGGCTACCGACGTCATCGTGCAGGGCAATTACGCTTATCTGGCCGATGGCGCAGGCGGTGTGCGCGTCATCAACATCGCTGACCCGACCAGCCCGCAGCTCATGAGCGCCTATACCACGCCGGGCAACGCGGCAGCGATTGCGCTGGCGCCGGCAGCGTCGCTGGCTGGCGTCAAAGCGCAGCCCGCGCCGGCGCTGCTGCGCCTTTCCCCGTTCTACGCTGGCAACGCGGCCTCGCAGTCCCCGGGTCACCCCAGTGTGGCGCTGCCGGATGCGGCGCAGCCCAGTCCGTTGGCCGAAGGGACGACCGTCTCGTTCACCGTGCAGCCGGGCGGCGTCCTCTCGCCCACAGCGGATCAGACCGACCAGCAATTCGGCGCGGCGCTCGCGCTCTACAACGACTATCTCGTTACCGGCGCGCCGTATGAAGATGGCGCGGCTGAAGATAATGGCATCGTGTACCTGTGGCGATACCATCCTTTGTCCGGCGCATGGACGTTGTCCACCACGCTGAGCGCCAGTGGGTGGTACATGGGCGGCGAGCACTTTGGCTCGGCGGTCGCTATCAGTCACCTGTCGGGCAACCCGGTTCCCGACATCCTGGTCGGCGCCCCGGACGAGACGATGTCTTCGGATTTCAGCGGGGTCGCCTACCGTTTCCGCACCACTGAGCCATGGAATCCCGACAACGGACAGTGGGTCGTCACGCAGACCGTCCAGGGCTCGACGATGCAGGACCACGCCGGTTACGCGGTCGAGCAGCTCGGCCCGAATGCGTTTGTCGTCGGTGTGCCGGGCAACCCCGCGTTTGGGGGCGGGGGCGTTCGCGCGGGCGATACTTACCTCCCAGACTCCGTGAGTGGCAGCTTTGGGGCGGCGCTGGCCCTCAGCGGCAATACGCTCGTGGTGGGCGCGCCGAACTGGGACAACACCGATATGTCCATCCCCATGGGCGCGGCCAAAATCTACACCTACACCTACGACGAAATGGCGATGCCTCCCTATACCTGGACGGCGCTGCCCGTCACGTTGACCCACCCCATGCTCCCTTATGAACCAACCCGCTTCGCCCGAAGCGTGGACATTGACAGCGACACCATCGTCATCGGCAGTGACGCGGGAGCAGCCTACGTCTTCCTGCAAAACCAGGGCGGCGACAACGCCTGGGGACAGGTCGCTACGCTGACGCCTACCGGCGTTCTGAGCGACGGGTTCGGCGTCGCGGTCGCCATCGCGGGGGACCGGATCGCCGTCGGCGCGCCGCGCACCGGGGTCGGCGATCACGCCGAACAGGGCGCGGCCTACGTCTTCTTGCGCGATTATGACCCGAACAATCCGGGAACACCCGCGCCGGACAACTGGGGCCTGGCGGAGGTGATCACCCGCACCGACGGCAGCGCCGGCGATCACTTCGGCGCGGCGCTGGCCTTGTATGGCGATACCCTCGTCGTCGGCGCGCCGGATGTGGCAGCGTCAGGTCGCGCCTACGTCTACTACTTTGATTTTGGGGCGACCGATGACAGCTATGCGACGGATGAAGACACAGCGCTGAACGTCGCCGCGCCGGGCGTGTTGGGCAACGACACGCTGGGGACACGGACATCCGTGACGGCGACGGTCGTGTCCGCCCCGGATTATGGCGACGTGAGGTTGCGGCCCGACGGCGCCTTTGTCTATACGCCGACGATAAACTACCACGGCGAGGACCGCTTCACCTATCGCCTCCTCAGCGAGTTCTCCAGCTCCAATGTCGCCACGGTCACACTCACCGTCCAGCCAGTCAACGACGCGCCTTCGGCAATCAGTCTCTATGGGGTGACCGAGGAAGAGACAGCGAAGTGGATTCCCTTGCTCCCCCAGTTTGTCCATGACGTGGACGGCGACCCGCTCATCATTGCCAGCGTGAGCGCACCGGCGCACGGCCTGGCTACGACGGACGGCGCAAGCGTGATCTACACGCCAACGCTCAACTTCGTCGGAATTGACGCTTTCACTTATACCGTGCGTGACCCCGGCGGCCTCCAGGCCAGCGCCTGCATCACCATGACGGTCAACCCGGTCAATGATGCGCCTGTCGCGAACGACATCTCGATAGCGACGAACGAGGATACGCCAGTAGAGATTGCCCCCTTCCCGGTCTATGCGACCGACGTGGATGGCGACCCGCTGACCGTGAGTGGGGTGGGGAGCCCGGCCAACGGCGCGGCCACCACTGACGGCGTGACCATCATTTACACCCCGACGCTTGACTTCGTCGGCACCGATCCTTTCACCTACACGGTGCGCGATCCCAGTGGCCTGGAAGCCGCGGCCTGGATTACCGTGACCGTAGGCGGCGTGAACGATCCGCCCGTCGCGGTGGATGATACGGCGACCACGGACGAGGACACGCCGCTCACCCTCGCGGTGTTGAGCAACGACAGCGACCCTGACGGGCAAACCCTGTTCTTGATCGCCGTCGGGACGCCCCTTCTGGGCGAGGCCACGATAGCGGGCAGCACCCTCCGTTACACGCCCTGGCCCAACCTCAACGGCATGGACACGTTCACCTATACGATCAGCGACGGCGCCTTATTCGACACGGCCTGGGTCACTGTCACCATCCAGCCGCTCAATGATGCGCCCACCGCCGACGACATCCCGGCCTTCACCACTGAGGAAACGCCAGTCGAGATCGCGCCCTTCCCGGCCTACGCGAGCGACATAGATGGCGATACGTTGACCGTCGTGCGCCTGGGCGCGCCCTACGACGGCATCGCCACGACCGACGGCGTGACCATCCTCTACACGCCGACTCTCAACTTCTTCGGCGCCGATACCTTCACCTACACGGTGCGTGATCCTGATGGCCTGGAGGCCACCGCCTCGATCAACGTGAGGGTGGACAATGTCAACGATCCGCCCATCGCGGTGGACGATACGGCGACCACGGACGAGGACACGCCGCTCACCCTCGCGGTGTTGAGCAACGACAGCGACCCTGACGGCCAAATTCCCTTCTTGATCGCCGTCGGGACGCCCCTTCTGGGCGAGGCCACGATAGCGGGCAGCACCCTCCGTTACACGCCCTGGCCCAACCTCAACGGCATGGACACGTTCACCTATACGATCAGCGACGGCGCCTTATTCGACACGGCCTGGGTCACTGTCACCATCCAGCCGCTCAATGATGCGCCCACCGCCGACGACATCCCGGCCTTCACCACTGAGGAAACGCCAGTCGAGATCGCGCCCTTCCCGGCCTACGCGAGCGACATAGATGGCGATACGTTGACCGTCGTGCGCCTGGGCGCGCCCTACGACGGCATCGCCACGACCGACGGCGTGACCATCCTCTACACGCCGACTCTCAACTTCTTCGGCGCCGATACCTTCACCTACACGGTGCGTGATCCGGGCGGCCTGCAGGCGACAGCCTGGATCACGGTGCAGGTGGGCGGCGTGAACGATGCCCCGGTCGCGGTGGATGACGTAGCCGTGACGGACGAGGATACGCCACTCACCCTCGCGGTGTTGGACAATGACTATGACGTTGACGGGCAAATCCCCTTCCTGACGGCAGTGGGAACGCCGCTCCTGGGACAGGTCACGATAGCGGGCAGCACCCTGCGCTACACGCCGACGCTCAATCTCAACGGCGTGGACCATTTCACCTACACCATCAGCGACGGCGTCTTGGAGGCGACGGCCACAGTGACGGTGACCGTGAATGCCGTCAACGACGCGCCGACGCTGGACAGCATCGCCGCCCGCACGATAGACGAGGACGCGCCGCAGCAAACGGTGACCCTGAGCGGCATTGGCAGCAGGGCGGCGAATGAGGCGCAGACGCTGAGCGTCAGCGCGCAGTCCTCGAATCCGGCGCTGATTCCCGCGCCAAGCGTCACCTATGTCAGCCCGCAGACGACCGGCACGCTACGTTTCACGCCGGTCGCCGATCAGTGGGGCAGCGCGACGATCACCGTCACCGTCAGCGATGGGGTTGCGACCACGGCGCGCGCCTTCCTGGTCACCGTCAATGCGGTGAACGACGCGCCGACGCTGGACAGCATCGCCGCCCGCACGGTGGACGAGGACGCGCCGCAGCAAACGGTGGCCCTGACCGGCATCGGCAGCGGAGCGGCCAATGAGACGCAGACCTTGACCGTCACGGCGCGATCGTCGAACGTCACGCTGATCCCCACCCCGACCGTCACTTACGTCAGCCCACAGACGACTGGCACGCTGCGTTTCACGCCGCTCGCTGACCAGTGGGGCAGCGCCACGATCTTCGTCACGGCGAGCGACGGCGTTTCGACAACGGTGCACGCTTTCCTGGTGACGGTCAACGCCGTCAACGACGCGCCGACGCTGGACAGCATCGCCGCCCGCACGGTGAACGAGGACGCGGGGCAACAGACGGTGACCCTGAGCGGCATCGGCAGCGGGGCGGCAAATGAGGTGCAGACGCTGAGCGTCAGCGCGCAGTCCTCGAATCCGGCGCTGATCCCCACCCCGACCGTCACCTACGTCAGCCCGCAGACCGGCGGCACGCTGCGCTTCACGCCGCTCGCTGACCAGTGGGGCAGCGCGACGATCACCGTCACGGTGAGCGACGGCGTTGCGACCACGGCACGCGCGTTCCTGGTGACCGTGAAAGCCGTCAACGACGCGCCGACGCTGGATGCGCTTGCCGCCCGCACGGTGAACGAGGACGCGGGGCAACAGACGGTGGCCCTGACCGGCATCGGCAGTGGGGCCGCCAATGAAATCCAGACGATCGTGATGACGGCTCAGTCATCGAACGAGCTGCTGATTCCCACACCCAGCGTCACCTACGTCAGCCCGCAGACGAGCGGCACGCTGCGCTTCACGCCGGTCG
>JAGPHL010000154.1 GCA_018055515.1 Anaerolineae bacterium | reverse complement strand
TACTGGGCCTTTTCCCTGCGTGCGAAGCTGAGCCTTACCCGCGAGATGCGCTTCGGCTGGGCGCAGGTGGGGGATCGCCTGATCGAGCGTTTCAACCTGGCGAACGATGCGGCGCTGCCGGCGCTCTGGGTAGAGGTGGAGGACCTTTCGACGTTGCCCGGCTATCGGGCGAGTCGCGGCACCGGCGTTGCCAGTCGCAGCTCCATCCGCTGGCATCGAGAATCCGTTTGCACGCGGCGGGGATTGTTTTACCTCGGTCCGACCAACGTGCGGACGGGCGATCCCTTCGGCGTTTACACCGTCGCCCTGTCCTATCCGGCTTCCATGCCCTTGCTGGTGTTGCCGCCGATCGTCCCCTTGCCCCCCATCGAGGTCGCGCCGGGCGGCCGGTCGGGGGAGGGCCGTCCGCGCGCCAACGCGCTCGACCGGGTCGTCAGCGCTTCGAGTGTGCGCCCCTACGTTCCCGGCGACAGCCGTCGCTGGGTGCACTGGAAGCTTTCCGCGCACCATCAGGAGCTCTACGTCCGCCTGTTTGATGGCACGCCGGCGGGCGACTGGTGGATCCTCCTGGACATGGACGCGCGGGTGCAGGTTGGCGTAGGGGAGAATTCCACCGATGAACTGGGGGTGATTCTGGCTGCCTCCCTGGCGGATCGCGGTCTGCGGGCGCGGCGCGCGGTGGGACTGGTGGCCCACGGCGAGGAACTGGTGTGGTTGCCGCCTCAAAGCGGGGAGGGGCAGCGCTGGGAAATTCTCCGCACCCTGGCGCTCGTCAACCGTGGCCGGCGTTCCCTTGCCGAGCTGCTGCAGCGGGTCCAGCCGACATTGGGGCAGCGCACGACGTTGATCATCATCACGCCGGCTGTGGAGGGGCCGTGGCTGGAGAAGCTCGTCCCGCTTTTGCGGCGCGGGGTGGTCCCGACGGTGTTGTTGCTGGATCCCGTCTCTTTTGGCGGATCGGGCAGCGTCGCTGCGGCCCGCGCGACCTTGAATCAGCTCGGCGTGGCCAATGTTGTGATCACACAGGACCTGCTCGACCATCCGCTGGCGCATCCCGGCGTCCAGGGACATTGGGAATGGAAAGTGTTGGGCACGGGCAAGGCCGTACCGGTCCAACGGTCGGCGTCCGATACTCCCTGGAGGTCTCTGGCATGAGCGTGCGAGAGGCTCCTTTGCCCTCCCATGGCGAGACCGAACAGCCCTCCCCGGTGAAGCGGTGGCTGCGTTCCCTGGCGCGGCGTGTCGGAGGATGGAACCTCGCCATGCTCGTGCTGGCACTGGCAATTCTGGGAAGTGTCGCCAGTGGGATGGCGAGTGTGGTGCGCGGGCTGGAATTCATGCTCCTGTGGTTGGTGGGCGCCCTGGCGTTGCTGTTGGGATGGGTGCTGGGAGCCTCCAAACTCAAGCCGTGGCTGGTCGCCCTTATCGCGGCGCTTTCAGGGATCGTGGCGGTCTTCATGCGGGTGGGGCGGCTTGATAAGCTCTTGCTGGACGTGTTGCGGTCCCTCATGGCTTATGTGTCCGATGGCGCCCGCGCGCTGTGGGCCAACCTCATTCTGCACGCGCCCTCGTGGTTGGGGCTGGAGCCTGTCGGACGTCCGGCGCCGGATCCGGGCTTGCTGGCGCAGAAGCTGGGGGAGCTGGGCGTGGCGACGAGCACGCTGTGGAGCCGCGCGAGCGATTGGTTGCAGCTGTTCTTTCGCGGCGAGCCGATTTATGATCCCGTGGCGGCGACGCTGGTGTGGGGGGTGTTATTGTGGGTGGCGGCGCTGTGGGCGGGATGGCTGTTGCACCGGCGCCGACAGGCGCTGGAGGCCGTCACGCCGCTGGGCATCCTGCTGGGGACGGTCCTTTCGTATGCGTGGGCCGAGACGGTGGCGTTGATCTTTCTCATGGGGTGGTCGCTGCTGTTGCTCGCGGTGACCGCGCATTTCAACCGTGAGAAACGCTGGGAAGCTGCGGGGATTGATTTCTCTCGCGATATCCGCGGCGACTTGCTGGGCGCTGCAGCGTTGATCACGGTCGCGCTGGTCCTGCTGGCTTTCATCGTGCCGAACATCTCCATTGACAAGATCGTGGAGCAGGTGCGCGAGCTGACCCAGAAGCCCGGCGAAGAAACGGGCGCCGTGGCGGAATCGCTGGGTGTGGAGCAACGTCCGCGGCAGGATCGCGCCCCGGAATTGACGCGCGCCAGCGCAGGGGGCCTGCCGCGACGGCATCTGCTGGGTACCGGCCCGGATCTTCGCGAGAACCTCGTCATGGAAATCCGCACGCATGAAATGCCCCCGATGGAGACGCTTCCGCCCGGCGTTCGCCCGACGGCCTATTACTGGCGCAGCATCACCTACGACGTGTATACCGGGCAGGGGTGGAACACGTCGTCGTATGCGATTGTGGATTATGAACCCGGCGCCGCTTCCTATGTCGAATTGCCCTATCACCGCATGTTGCGGCAGGACGTGCGAGTGCTGCGGGACGTGGGGAATCTGGTCCACACCGCCGGGCAGCTGGTGGCCGTGGATTATGCTTATCAGGTGGCGTGGCGCGTTTCCGGTGACTCGTTCGCCGCGACGACCGTCGCGGACGTCTACCGGGCGGATTCCCTGGTGCCCATGGCTGGCGTCGAGCAGCTCCGCGAAGTCCAGGGCTCCTATCCGCCGTGGATTGTGGAGCGCTATCTCGCGCTGCCTGATTCCGTCCCGGAGCGGGTGTTGGGCCTTGCCCGCGACCTCACGGCGACCGCGCCCACGCCCTATGACCGGGCGACGGCCATCGAGACTTATCTGCGCACGACCTATTCCTATACCTTGAACGTCCCTCTGCCGGCGGCCGGCGCGGACGTGGTGGATTATTTCCTCTTTGTGGCCCGGCGCGGCTATTGCGATTACTACGCCTCGGCGATGGTGGTGCTGGCGCGGGCGGCCGGCTTGCCGGCGCGCCTGGCGGTGGGCTATGCCTCCGGCACGTATGATCCCTGGCAGGCGGCGTACATCGTCACCGAGGCCGACGCTCACGCCTGGGTGGAGGTGTATTTCACGGGCTACGGCTGGATTCCCTTCGAGCCGACCAGCGGACGCGCGACGTTCGTGCGGTCGGATCAGCCGGAGCCGCGCGAATGGCCCGCTCTCGAGGAGTCATTGCGTCCGCCCCCGTCGCCTCTTGAACGGGCGCTGGCGCGCTGGTATTGGGGGCTGCCGATCCTGCTGGCGCTAGCCGTGTTGGGCGTCGTCATTTTCAGCCAGGTGGAATTGGGGGTGTTGCGTCTGCGGTCGCCGCAGGCTGCGGTCACGGCGCTTTACCATCGTTTGCGGCGCCAGGCGGCCCGAGTGGGGGTGGGGGATTTGCCGGGTGATACTCCCTATGAGTTCTCGCAGCGCCTCACGGCGCGGCTGACGGCGTTGGCGGAAGGACAACGGGCCGCTGGGGTGTTGGCGCCCGCTGCAGTCGGGGAGGCACGGCTGCTGTGTGAGTTGTACGTCCGCGTCTGGTACGCCGCCGCTCCTCTGGGGCGGGAAGAACAGCGGGCGGCGTTGGCTGCCTGGCGCGGCCTGTTTTGGCGTTTGCTGCTGGCCCGTTGGTGGGCGCGACGTCGCACGTTCCTGGAGCGCTTGCTGTTGGAGAGGAGCGAGTCCTCTCTGACTGAGCCTTCCCAACTTTCGCCGATGGACCAGCGCTATTAGGCGCGGGTCCGGGATGCCATCCCCGGCCTGCCCCAGGCCATCACACCGAAGCGCGGGGGCCGAGGTCACTTCGGCGCCGCATAGAATGTTGGGGCTCTTTGGTGTTTTCCCGGCTCTGACGAGATCCGTTGCATCCTCGCTTGCATATTACGCCTAACTGCTGTATAGTTAGAACACATAGCCTTCCTACCCCAAAGGTGAGTGCCATGAATCAAAAACAGACCAGAGTTTTGCTTGCTACTGTGGGCTTATTGCTCTTCTTGATCGGCCTGTGGACGGTGCCGTGCCGCGCTTGGGCTGCAGCGGCGGTTCCCCCGCTGGCGCGGCCGCCGAGGCTGTTCTTGCAGGGCACCTCGCCGCTGAGCACTCCGACGTCAACGCCGCAGCCGACCGCGACTTCTGCCGTAACCTCAGCCCTTCAGATCCCGCCGTCTGAGACGCCGGCGCTCACTCCGACGCTCCCGCCGCCTTCCCCTGGCGGGCTGACAGGGTGGGTACGGGAAAACCCCGTCATGTTTGCGGGCATCATGGTCGCGGTGTTGGGGCTGATTTTCGTGGGATTGCTCGTGCTGTTTTTCAGAAAGCGCAAGACACGCCAGCCGAAGCGTACGGGGACCCGTCCCATCATGCCGTTGAAGCCGGCGACGCCGCCGACGCCTCCGGCGCCGGCGCGGTTGGTCGCCACGGATGTCGGGGGCCAGACGCAGACCTTCATGCTCGTCGCCGAGGGTTTCACCATCGGGCGCGCGGCAGATAATCAGCTCGTCATCGGCCCGGCCTTCCCCGGCGGGGAGACTGTTTCGGCGCATCACGCGCGGATCTTCAAGCAGGGCGAGGATTGGATTATCGCCGACTTGAATTCCAGCAACGGCATCTACATTAACGGGCAGCGCACGGGACGAAATCTATTGCGTGACGGTTGGAAGGTGGGCATCGGCGGCGTTGTGTTCACCTTCCGTGCGGGAAAGGGGGCCTGAGCGATGAAATGTCCAGCCTGCGGCACTGAGAATCGCGATGGGGCGCGGTTTTGCCAGAAGTGTGGCCACGACATGGGACCTGAGAATGGCGTCACGGTTGAGGCCGCGGATGAAATTCGCAGCGGAACGCAGCCGATGACGGACGCTCCAGAGGCGTCGTCCGAGGCCGCCGCGCCGGCCGCGACGCGCGAAGGCCCGGTAACGGCGCCCTTGCCCGGACTCACCAGCGCGTTCGCCCCCCTGCCCGAAGGCGCACTCGTAGGGCAGGAGCGGTATGCCGTGTTGGAAGTGCGCTCGACGGGTCCTCACATCAACGAGTACCTGGCGCTGGATCGCCAGCCGGTGTGGGTGTGTGCGCAATGCCATCACGTCTCCGAGGCAGCCGACGAGCGGTATTGTGAGAGCTGTGGCGCCGAGCGCGGGGACACGCCGACGATTAACTTGCGCTATCGCCTGCATGAGAGCGCCGACCCGCAGGCCTTCGCGCAGGAGGCGCAATTGCTCGCGCTGCGCCTGCAACATCCCGGCCTGCGGCTTTCGACGGCGATTTTCACCGAGGCGCCTTACGGCCCGCCGCGGCAGTATCGCGTGGTGCCCGAATTCCCCTTGCCCTCGGCGGCGACGTTGTCCATCCCCCAGGAGCTCAACACCGTCCTGGCGTGGGGCGTCGCGTTGGGACAGGCGCTCACGTACCTGCACCGGCATCAAGTCACGTTGCAGACGATCAGCCCTACTCACATCGTCTTCGACGGTACGACGCCGCTGTGGACGAATTTGAATCGCGCCTGCGTGATCCCGCCGGCGCAGCGGACGACGGGCGAGGCGCTCAATGAACTGCTCTCGCACGACATTCAGGGTCTGGCTTCCGTGCTGTTGTATTTGATGACGGGACAGACGCAGCTCAGCACGGACATGCCCTTTTCGCCCCGGCTCAAGACGTTGCTCTATCAGGCCCTCAACACGCCGCAGGCGCTCATGGCGGAGACGTTCACGGCGGAGCTGGAAGCCTGCCTGGACGAGCTGCGCCATCCGACCAGCGCGACGTTGGTGGCCGGGCGGCGGTCGGACGTCGGGCGCGTGCGGTCGTTGAATGAAGATAGCCTGTTGACCGTGGAATTCACCTCGGTGTTCAAATCAGTGTGCGAACCGGTAGGGCTGTACGTCGTCGCGGATGGCATGGGGGGGCATGAGGCGGGTGACGTGGCCAGTGAACTGACGTCGCGCGTGCTGGCGCAGCGGGTCACCGCTGAGCTGTTGCCCCTGCTGGCGGCGGGAAAGCCCCTTCCTGATGGGCGCGCCTGGCTCACGGCTGCCGTGCAGGCTGCCAATCAAGCGGTGTATGAGCAGCGGATTGCCGCCGGCAATGACATGGGCAACACGCTGACGATGGCTTTCGTCCGCGGCGGACGGGCGCTGATCGCCAACATCGGCGACAGCCGGTGCTATTACCTGGATGTGGAGGGCATTCGTCAGGTGACGGTGGATCACTCGCTGGTCGAGCGCCTGGTTGCCACCGGGCAGATCACCCGTGCGGAAGCGGCGCAGCATCCGCAGCGCAACGTCATCTACCGCGTGATCGGAGATCATCCTCGAACGGAAGTGGATCTGTTCGAGCAGCTGCTCGATCCCGGCTCGGCGCTGTTGCTGTGTTCCGATGGCTTGAGTGGCATGGTCTCCGACGAGGACATCTGGAAGATCTGGC
>JAGPHL010000153.1 GCA_018055515.1 Anaerolineae bacterium | reverse complement strand
TCTATTTTTCGAGGAGGATTTCATGACCGAGACGAAATTGCATTGGATTGAAGAAGAAATCGCGGCGTTGCAGGAACAGGGCTTATTCATCAACCTGCGCATCATTGATTCGCCTGCCGGGGCGTGGATGGTAGTGGACGGCAAACGGGTGCTCAACCTGTGCACCAACAACTACCTGGGCCTCGCCAACGATCCCCGGCTCATCGCGGCGGCCAAAGACGCGCTGGATCGCTTTGGCGCCGGGCCGACGGCGGTGCGCTCCATTGCCGGAACACTCACCTTGCACCGTGAATTAGAGCAGGCGATGGCGGAATTCAAACATGTGGAAGACGCCCTGTACGTCCAGGCCGGCTTTCTCGCCAATCAGGCGGCCCTCCCGCCCCTGGTGGGGCCGGAGGATGTGATCTTCTCTGACCGCCTCAATCACGCCAGCATCATTGATGGCGCGCGCCTCAGCCGCGCCAAAATCATCGTCTACGAGCACTGCGATCCCGCCGACCTGGAGGCCAGGATCAAGGAGCACCTGCCGCAGTATCGGCGGGGCCTCATGGTGACGGACGGCGTCTTCTCCATGGATGGCGACCTCGCGCCGCTGGACGCGCTCTACGAGGTTTGCGAGCGCTACGGCGTGATGACGATGGTGGACGACGCGCACGGCGAGGGTGTCGTGGGACAGGGGGGACGCGGCATCGTGGATCACTTCGGCCTGCACGGCAAATTCGATGTGGAGATCGGCACGTTCTCCAAGGCCTTTGGGGTCGTCGGCGGCATCATTGCCGGCAAGAAGCTCATCGTGGACTACCTCCGGCAGAAGGCGCGCCCCTTCCTCTTCTCCAGCGCCGTCACCCCGGCGGATACCGCCGCCTGCCTCGCTGCAGTGCACGCGCTGAGCGAATCCACGGAGCTGGTGGATCGCCTTTGGGAAAACACGCGCTATTTCAAAGCCGCCATGAAGACGTTGGGCTTTGACACGGGCCAGAGCGTCACCCCCATCACGCCGGTGATGTTGGGCGATGTGAAGCTGGCCCGGGAATTCAGCCGTCGGCTCTTCGAGCGGGGCGTCTTCGCCATGGCGCTCGGTTTCCCCACCGTGCCCAAGGGGTTGGCGCGGATTCGCGTCATGGTCTCCGCGGCACTCACGCCGGAGGATCTGGACTTCGGCCTGGAGCAGTTTGCGGCGGTTGGACGGGAACTCGGCGTCATCCGCTAAAGGCTGCCGCCAACACACGACGGGCCATGCATCCATCGCATGGCCCGTCGTGTATCAGAATCGTCGTGCGGCTCAATACAGGCCGAAGGTCCCGCAGCCAAAGTGCGTGAAGTGTCCTATCTGCAAAATCGAGGCCAGTTCCAGATAGGGGATGAGATTGCCGGGGACGGGCGCAGTGAAGATTTCCGTGCCTATCCATGCCCCGTAGGCGCCTGCCGGCGGCGGCGCCAACTCGTATTTTCTGTGCTGCGGGCGTTCCCGCAGGCGATTCAGGGTCTCCCAGAGGGCGGCCTGTTCTTCTGAGGGCAGTAATGCCCAGGCCTCTTCTTCGGTGATGGGCTTGCCGGGCTGAATTTGGGCCACCCGCGCCATCAACGCGCGCAGTATCCCCTCGAACGTGGGAACATCATGGGCGGCGATAGCGCGCTCGCGCTGGGAACGAGATCTCAAGGGCGGCGTCGGTCGGACGCCCAGATCGAAGGGCGTGAACCAGGTCAGCCGACGGAAGGCCGTCCCCTCTTCCGGGCTGAGCTTCAGCCCCTCGGCCCATTGCGTCGGCGTGGGACGACGGCGGCGTAGATCGAGCTTGCCCTCCACCACAAAAGGCCGCCAGCGAGGGCCATGGGCGGCGTAGATGGTCTCGATGCGGAACTGGCCCCAAAAACCCTTACTCTCACCGGGCTGCGGTTGCGTCGCTGCCAGCTCCAACGCGGGCAGCAACTGCTCCAGGAACAGCCCATGATCCGCCGCGTTGCCCAGTAGTTTCAATTCCCACACGACCGGCTCGTCCTGTCCGAAGCACGCTTTGACAGTGTAGGGCAACAACACCGCTTCGATGGGCCAGGGGGAGGTCGGCGTGTTGGTGATCGCGAAATCTTCCCCTTGCCGGTTCGAGGACGGCGGCCCGTATTCGCGCTCCCACAACTCGCGGGTCTTACGCCATTTAGCGGCCTCGCGGGTAGGCAGCAGCTCCGTCACCAGCTTGCCCCACACTGCGGAAAGTTCCTGCGTGAAGTTCGGCGACAACGTCACCAGCGTGTGCTTCGTGCGCACTACAATCAGGTAGCGGATCAGATTGATGGATTCAGTAATACCTGACATACTCGCTCAATCGGTACAGCAGGTCTACCTGCGCGGGTGACCAGCGTCGAATCTGCCAGGCATTCAGCATGTCGCGTACTTCGGGTTTGATTTGTCCCAGAAAGCGTCCCCAATAAAATTGCGCTTCGGCGTCGTCGCGCAGCTTGAGCAATTGGCGTAGCGTCGTCTGTTCATCGGGCAAGAGCAGCGTGCGGAAAACGGAGGCCATTTCCAGGGTGCTGATGAAATCGGAGATCTCAAAAGTCAGCACCCCTTCCCGGTCGAGCTCGTGCAAGTGGTAGATGTAGTGGGGCGCCGCCAGGAAGCGCACCCGCAGGCGATCCGGCGGAAAACGCGCCTCGTGGTGAATGACCCGAATCAGGAGCTCGTTCATGGGGGTAGACCTGGGGCTGCTGCCGGGAAACACCTGGAGCAGCCCCTGGAGCGTGAGGCTGTTGTAGAGGGCGAGCTCTTGGAGCCACGGTTTGAGCTGCTGACGCGGCAGCACGGTAAGGAAATGCTGCGCGTCATGCACGTAAGTGTGTAACGTCATGCCCTCTGGAAAGGGCGTCCCGCCGCGCAGCTGTTGCGGCAGCTGGGTGACATAGCCCCATACCAGCGTGATGTGCTGAATTTGGGGATAGAGACGCTGACCATATTCCAGGATCGCCTTACAGGCGCTGCAAAAACGGACCCCTTCCTCGTGAGGATACAGGCCGCACCGGCCGCAGGGACGCTGCAGCGCCGAGCGGGGCGGCGCGAGATCTTTCCCGCCGATGACATCAGGATGCTCATCCAGATAGTGCAGCGTGGCCAGCAGTTCCGAGCTGCTGCGCGCCAGCCGCAACCAATCAAAGGGCGCCAGCATCCAGGGCCTTCTGCAGTTCGATGTAATGGGAAATGACGCGCGGCTTGATCCAGTCCTCCACCTTGAGCGGCTGTTGCCAGGTCGCCGGTTCGCCGCCGGCATAGCGCTTCGACCAATCAATCAGATAGCTCTCCGGCAAGATGTTCAACCGCAGACTGCCAAAGCCCAAATAACGATGGTGCCCAATCTTGTGTGCCAGGCCCGGCTCCAGAGCGATGCTCCAGATCAGCCGTTGCAGTTCGAGGTCCTCCAGGTTCCAGAAGCGCACGGTGAACCGGGCGCGGGCGCCGGGCAGGATGGCGCGGAAGTAGCTGGCCTGGACGGTATCCGGCGCAAAGCTCTCCAGGGGCCTGGCGATGGGTGCCAGCGGCGCATGTCGGAACAAGCGCCAGTGAGCGGCGATTTGATGCCGGGGCACGCTGCGCTCTTCCTCGTGGAGCCAGGTCTTCTCGGCCGGAGCATACAGCCAGCCGGTGTAGGGATAGGGAACTTTGTACCAGCTGAGCTGGGGGTCGGGATCGAAAATCCCAAAGCCGACGGTCACACGTCCCATGAGGGCCTGGTTGGCGCCCTTGCCTACCCAGCCGAAAAGGGCATCCGCCGGGTTGAGCTGGGTGATGTGGCCGCTTTCCTTCGTTGAGTCGCTGGCAATCGCATAGAGATGGCGGATCATGCCGCGCAGGCTCTTGGCGGGCAGCGCGTAGCGTCGGGTCTCCTCCCGCTGGGCAGCCTCTGGCGGCGACATGGAGAAGAAATCCCAGCCCGCTACTGGCCCGTCGGGAAGGCTCACCGATTGGGAGGGCTCGCCGCTTTCGCGGATGTGGAGCGGCGTCAGTACCTCGGCCTCGACGGTGAGCATCCCACAGTTTCCACCAAAGGCGCGGTGCGAGATGTAGCCCTCTTGCGCTGTCGGCGGTACCTGGATGGAACGTTGCAGGGTGAGGGCCTTGCGGGGAGCGAGCGCGGCAGTCGCCTCCTCGCCCTTCATCTGCAAGCTCTGCCATGCGTCCTCTGTCGTGAGAGGACGATCGCCAAACAACGTGCGGCTGACGCCTTCCGCGCTGCCGGTCAGCCAGTGCAGCGCCTCTATCCGTGCTTTGACCCAGCCGAAGCCGCTGGTCTTCTCCCCGCCGATCACAATGTCCCCGTTCTGAAAGTCCTGGAGCAGGTGGAAGAACACCTGGAGGGCGGGCACGTCCTCCGGGCGCAGATCCTGTAAATCCAGGCGCAGGTGGAACTTGAGAGCCTCGCCGTAAGCGAAGAGGTAATCGGACTTGGCCGTCTCGATCGGCTGGCCCGTTGCGGGATTCATGCGCACGCCGTCCATCGAGCACCAGGCTTTTTCTGGGTCGAGCGGATCGGTCAGGTACGCATCGGAGAAGTAGATCAACCCGGTCTGTCCTTGCCGACCGAACAGCAGGTCAAGCGTGCTTTCGATTCGTCCCGGATCGCTCTCGAGGGTTTTGAGGATCTGAGAGGCGCGGCGGCGGAAGGCGCCCTTGAGGGTGCTGCCCGGGATGTAGACTTCCCAGGCGCCCTCGCTGCGGTTGGAAGGCGACCAGGTCAGCATCCGCATGAAAATGGTGTCGTAGGGCTTGCCGTACTTGCGCGCTACTTCGCGGTTAAAAGGGCCGCCGCTGCGGAAATCCACATGATAGGGCTGCGAGAGTTCTTGCCGCGCTTTGTTGCGGTAGCTGCGCAAGAAGGCGATGAAGTTGCGATCGTTGACGATGCTCTTGCGCAGATTGCGCGGATCGGTCAGATGGCGATAGCGCACGCGGCGATGTTCCTCTTTGAAGGTCTGCCATGCCTGGGTGCTCACACCCTGCGGCGGCGTGCGGTTTTCCCAATCGGCCTCGCGGATCTTGCCCTCCAACAGCAGCATTTTGATGGCAAGATGCGCCTCACGGCTGGCAATTTCGGCGTCAATCCAGGCGTCGCTTTGCAGGAGGTTGATTTGTTGATCTACTTGCTGGTGCAGGCGCGGCATGATGGCGGCACACGCCGGTTTGAGCAGCGCGACCAAAGCGGCTTCATCCCCCAATGCCGGCGTGATTTGGGCCTCCAGCGCGGGATCGAGGCCCAGATCTTCTGTGAGGGTGGCCCAGATTTCTGCCGGAAGCGTGTAGCGCGTCTCACGCCGTGACTCCAGCGCTTTGACCAGTCGCCCGGCCATGTTGGCTTTATCCCCCAACGCCTCAACAAAGGCAGCTTCGGCAGCCTCCTGGCTGGGGAAGGGTTGTTCGCAGAGGGGCGTCACCGCGTCAATGACCGCCTTGGAGAGCGCATACTTGCCCTTGGCGAGCTTGTCGAGCGTGCTCTTTGTCAAGACCCAGGTCTCGATTTCACCGCTGCCCTGGCTTTGCAGCCAGATAGCGAGTGCGCGCGGCAGAAACTCATCCAGCTTGCGCTTCCAATCCTCCGCGCTGAGGATGGGGCCGCTCAGCACGCTTTCCAGCCGTTGGCGTACTTCCTCGGGCAAATCGCGCATGGCCGCGATCAGCAATCGTCCTTCGATGGCGGCAAAGGAGGGCGTCTCGGGGTCTACTTTGCCCCAGTTCCAGCCCACCAGGACCGGATTGGTCGCGTCAAAGCTGAGCTCGATGGACAGGTGATTGGCCTCTGGCTGAAGGGCAGGCGGCGTTTTGGGAGCGGAGAGAGGGGTCTCCAGCTCCAGGCGGAGGCGTCCCAAGCCCTTGCTCTTGCCCGCGCCGAACCAGAAACGCCCCGCTTGCAGCTCCTGCAGCAAGTAATAGAGTTGCGCCGCATTTTGACCTCTGGCGAGCACGGCATCGTCCACGAATAACTGGAGGTCAAAAACCGCGTTGCGGAAGACGGTTTCCATCTTGTAATTGGCGTTGGCTTCAGCGGCCCAGCGGTCCTCGTCGAGTTTCAGCCCCATCCGCATGTCGAAAAAGCGTTCGCGGGTGTAGGCGGTCTTGTCGAGCTCACACGTCACCTGCGTGATGAGGGCGTTGGGCATGTTGCTGGCATACAGGCGGCGCCAGAGCCGGTTGAGCAGGCCGATGTTGCGTCCATCTGCCGTCCCGCCAATGAAGGCGTCCATCAGGGATTGCGCTGTCCCGCCGATTTCGCCGGCCAGCGAAACCAGGCGTTGGGTCCCATCGCCATCGCGGGTGAAGAGGGTTTTGCGGGCGTTGCCCCGGTAGATGGGAGATTCGGCAATTAAACGACCTTTGATTAACATTGG
>JAGPHL010000152.1:3815-6393 GCA_018055515.1 Anaerolineae bacterium | reverse complement strand
CACCACGCGCCCGGCGTGCTCCGCCGTGACCCGCCCGATCAGCGCGGCGTCGCGGCCAAGGGGCTGCGCTCGCAACGCCGCCAACGCCGCTTCCGCCGCGGCAGCGGCCACCACCATGACGACCTTGCCCTCGTTGGCCGCATAAAACGGGTCGAGTCCCAGAAATTCGCAGGCGGCGCGAACCTCCTCGCGCACCGGCACCGCGCGCTCTTCGATCTCAAGGCCCATGCCGGATTCGGCCCATTCGCAGAGCACCGTCGCCAGCCCCCCGCGCGTGGCATCGCGCATACAGCGCACACTGCCGGGGACCGCCTCCAGCACCGCAGCGCTGAGACCGTTGAGCGGCGCACAATCACTGTGCAGGTCGGCGTGAAAGTTCAACCCCTCGCGCGCCAGCATCACGGCGATGCCATGATCCCCGACCGTACCGTTGATCAGCACCGCGTCGCCGGGTCGCATGTGCGCGGGACCGAGCTCCACGCCCGGCGGGATCACCCCCACCCCGGCCGTGTTGATGAACAGCCCGTCCGCTGCGCCGCGCTCCACCACTTTAGTGTCGCCCGTGACGATCTGCACGCCCGCCTCGCGCGCCGTCGCCGCCATCGAGTCCACCACGCGCACCAGCGTCTCCAGCGGCAACCCCTCCTCAAGGATAAAACCGCAGGTGAGGTAGAGCGGGGTGGCGCCGCTCACGGCGAGATCGTTCACCGTGCCGCAGACGGCCAGCCGGCCGATGTCGCTGCCGGGGAAGAAAAGCGGTTGCACCACATACGAATCCGTGGTCAGCGCGAGCCTGCCAGGGGGAAGCGGGGGCAGCGTCGCCGCGTCCCCCAACTCGGCCAGCAGGGGATTGTCGAAGCGGCTGAGGAACACCTCGCGGAGCAGCTCATGGGTGAGCAGACCGCCGCTGCCATGGGCAAGAAGGATCGTTTCAGACATAGGCCCTCACAGTTCCAATCGCGTCACAGGGCAGAGGGACGAGTCCCGCCCTGCCATGAATGCCGGGGCTGACACCTTTGCCCCGGAATGAATTCCGGGTCTGACATATCAAAACAACGCGCTTCAGCGCGATTGGCTGTGTCAGGCCGGGGATTTTATCCCCCGCCGCCCCCTGACATCAGGCCGGCGCCTGTTCCCGGTATTGATAATACGCCGCGCAGGCCCCCTCCGCGCTGACCATGCACGGTCCGATGGGACGACGCGGGGTGCACACGCGCCCAAAGAGCGCACAATCCGGCGGCTCGATGACGCCGCGCAGCACCTCGCCGCAGCGGCAGCCCGGCGGTTCGCGCGAAGGCGTCACCGCGAGGGGAAAACGCCGGGCGGCGTCGCGGGAGGCGAATTCAGCGCGCAGCGCGAGTCCGCTCGCGGGAATCACGCCGAACCCGCGCCATTCCGCCTCACCGACCTCAAACACGCGCGCGAGCAACTCCTGCGCCACAGGATTGCCCTGCGCGCGCACGCCGCGACTGTAGACATTGCTGACCGTCGGTTCGCCGCGGACGGCGGCGCGCACCAGAGCCGCGATCGCCCCCAGCAAATCCAGCGGCTCGAAACCGGAAATCGCCACGGGGATGCCGTAGTCGCGGGGCAGGAACTCCCACGCCGTGCTGCCGATGATGGCGCTGACATGGCCCGGCCCCAGGATGCCTTCCAGCGCCACTTCCCCCGCCTCGAGGATGGCGCGGGTGGCGGGCGGCGTGAGCTTGTGCAGGCTCAGCACGCTGAAGTTGGGGACGCGCCCGGCCTCGGCCTGCAACAGCGCCGCGGCGACGCCCGGGGCGGTCGTCTCGAAGCCCACGCCGAGGAAAATCACCTCGCGGCGCGGAGTCTCGCGGGCCAACGTCACCGCGTCCGCCGGCGAATAGACGATGCGCACGTCCGCGCCGCGCGCGCGCGCCGCCTGCAAATCCCCCCGGCTGCCGGGCACGCGGAGCATGTCGCCGAAGGTGGCCAGCGTCACGCCGGGGACGTCCGCCAACGCGATGGCGCGATCGAGATCGGCGGCAGCGGTCACACAGACGGGACAGCCCGGCCCGGAGCGGAGTTCCACCGCGCCGGCGAGCAGCTCCCGCAGTCCGAAGCGAAAAATGGCGTGCGTATGCCCGCCGCAGAATTCCATCACGCGGATGGGGCGCTGCGCCTCGCGGCGGATTTGTTCCACCAGCGCGCGGGCAAGCGCGGGGTCACGGAAATCGTCAATGTATTTCATAGTGAAGGGTGAAGAGTAATGGGGGAGGAGTAATGGGGGAGGAGTAATGGGTGAAGGGGGTCCCCATTACCCATTCCCCATTCCCCATTACCCATTACCCATTACCCATTTCCCTCATTCCCCATTTCCATCTCCGCTTGAATCTTCGCAATCTCGGCGAAAGCTTCCAGCGAAGCCTGCGCTTCCTCTTCTGAGAGCACGCTGATGGCGTAGCCGGTATGAACCAGCACATAATCGCCGACCTGCGCCTCTGGCGTCATGATCAGGCTGATCTGACGGCTCACGCCGCCCAGCACGACGATGGCGTTGCGGTCGGCGTCAATGGATTGAATCTGAACGGGAATGGCCAGACACATGGCGTCTCCT
>JAGPHL010000152.1:0-3715 GCA_018055515.1 Anaerolineae bacterium | reverse complement strand
GCACGTTGAGGAGCACCAGCAGCCACAGATGCAGCCGTGCGAGAAAGAGGAGCAGCGTCCACAGCACCTCGCGCACATTGCGGGGATACCTCAGCGCGAGCGCCGTGCCATAGCGGATCTCCAACCAGGCCGAGCGCATCTGCACCGGGGAACGCCGGACGTAATCCTGCGCGTAACCGCCCGCCGAGCGCACTTTCTGCCGCAGCCAGTCCCGGTACGTGGTGGGATATTTCACCCGCACCCGCGCTTCCGGCGCGTAGCCGATCCGATAGCCCTGCTCCGCGATGCGATGCGAGATGACGGCGTCCTCCGAGAGCGCATCGGCCGGCACCGGCGTGAGCACGGCGCGCCGCACGGCGAAGAGGTAGCCAGAACAGACGAGGAATCCCCCCGCCGCGGCGCGCGCCGCCCGTACCGCATGGGCGCTGTCTGTGAGGAGCTGGGACCAGTAGCCCAACACGGTTTCGCGCGGGCTGACGCTGATAGGACGCCCGCTCACGGCGCCGACCTGCGGATCCGCGAAGGGTCGCAGCAGCGCCTCCAGCGCCCCCGGCTCGACGACGACATCGCCGTCGCTGAAGACGATGATCTCGCCGCGCGCTGCCTGTAACCCAAAGTTCAACGCCGTGGGTTTGCCGCGCTGTGGATCGAGGACATGACGCACGACGGGGTAGCGCCGGGCGTACTCCTCGACGACGGCGGTGGTCTCGGGATCGGGCGCCACGGCCACCAGCTCCGCGTCCTCCGGCAATTGCGCCAGAAAGGCCTCGATGGCTTTGCCGATGGTTGCAGGCTCCCGATAAGCGGTGATGAGGATGCTGATCATAGATTCCTTCCCCAATCCCTCACGGCGTCGGCGTTTCCCGGCGCCCCTGCGGCTTGCTGCTATCGGCGATGCCCGTGCGCGGCTGAGTGGGCGACGACGTGAGGCGCGAGGGGATCATGGCTTCTCCTGGCGGCGTTCGAGATAGGCTGCCAGCCGGGTGAGCTTGCCCCAATCCCCCCGCAGGGCGTAGATGATGGCGAGGTGCGTGAGCCAGACGCGAGGGCAATCGGGTTCCGCAGCGAGCGTCTCCAGTACTTTGACGGCGAGGTCATCTGTGCGGCGCGCTTTGATGCAGGCAGCGGCGGCTTCTTCCAAGAGCTGCCGCCGTGAGGGCCGGGGGGGAGGCCCGGCGGCTTGGGCGCGTTGAGCGAGGACGATGCTGCGGGATTTTTCCAGGATGCTCAGGACATCCTCAGCGGTGAAGGGCTTGATCAAATACGCGGCAATCCCCGCGTCCACCGCCTGTTTGAGGATGAGGGCGTCCTTCTCCGCGGAGATGATGATGCACACCAGCTGCGGTCGCCGGGCGCGCATTTGGCGGATGGCCTCGATGCCGTTCATCTCTGGCATGTTGACGTCTACCAGGGCGATGTCGGGACGCTGCGCCGCCGCGAGGGCGACGGCTTCGCGCCCGTTGGCGGCGCTGCCGACCAGCTCCACATCCGGCGCGAGGGAGAGGATCAGCTCGATGCTGCGCCGCGTTTCTGGCGCATCGTCGGCGATGAGCACGCGCATCACCGCGTTGGGAGTCGCAGGTCTGGATGCAGGTTTCATGACGCTCTCACGTTCAGGGCCCCCTACCGGGGTCGCTCGCGGTTTTCTTCCGCCAGGCGGCCGGCGCTTTGGGCCCTGGCAGCTGTTGGATGATAGAGAGATTGCTACAACGGGCCTATTTCAGCATCGGCATCCACAGGCCGTTGGCTTTGGCGCACGCGATGGCTTCCTCGTAGCCCGCATCCGCATGGCGCACGACGCCCATCCCCGGATCGGTGGTGAGGACGCGCTGCAAGCGTTGCGCCGCCGCTGCGGTCCCGTCCGCGACGATGACGACGCCCGCGTGTTGCGAATAGCCGATGCCCACACCGCCGCCATGGTGGAAGCTCACCCAGGTCGCGCCGCCGACGGCATTGATGAGCGCGTTGAGGATGGGCCAGTCGGAGATGGCATCGGAGCCGTCCTTCATGGCCTCGGTCTCGCGGTTGGGGCTGGCAACGGAGCCCGCATCGAGGTGATCGCGCCCGATCACGATGGGGGCCCGGATCCGCCCCTCGGCGACGGCTTGATTGAAGGCCAGGCCGGCCCTGGCCCGGTCGCCGTAGCCCAGCCAGCAGATGCGCGAGGGCAGTCCCTGGAACGCGACCCGTTCCTGCGCCATCTTGATCCAGCGCTTGAGGTGCTCGTCCTCTGGGAAAAGCTCCAGGATAATGCGGTCGGTCTCGTAGATGTCCTCCGGGTCGCCGGAGAGCGCCACCCAACGGAAGGGACCTTTGCCCTCGCAGAAGAGCGGGCGGATGTAGGCGGGCACGAAGCCGGGGTAGCTGAAGGCCTCGGTCAGGCCGTTATCGAAGGCACGCTGCCGCAGGTTATTGCCATAGTCGAAGACGACGGCGCCGCGTTGCTGCAGCTCCACCATCGCGGCGCAGTGCACCGTCATCGTGCGGAGGGCTTCCTGCTGATAGCGCTGGGGATCAGCCTGGCGCAGCGCGACCGCCTCCTCGAAGCTCATGCCATTGGGGACATAGCTCAGCGGGTCGTGCGCCGAAGTTTGATCCGTGACCATATCGGGCACGATGCCGCGCCGCAGCAGTTCCGGGAAGACGTCGCCGGCGTTGCCGATGAGGCCGATGGAGCGCGCCTCGCCGCGGGTCGTGTAGTGGGCGACGCGGCGCAGCGCCTCGTCCAGGTCATCGGTGATCTCGTCCAGATAGCGGTGATGGAGCCGTCGCTCGGCGCGCCAGGGGTCCACTTCCACGCAGAGGCCCACCCCTTCGTTCATGGTGATTGCCAACGGCTGAGCGCCGCCCATCTCGCCGAGGCCGGCGGTAAGGACGAACTTCCCCTTGAGCGAGGCGCCTGCTCCGTAGTGTTTTTGCGCCGCGGCTCCGAAGGTCTCATAGGTGCCCTGGAGGATGCCCTGCGTGCCGATGTAAATCCACGAACCGGCGGTCATCTGCCCGTACATGATCAGGCCGGCCTGCTCCCACTTGTCGAAATTCGCCTGCGTGGCCCACGCCGGGACGATGTTGGAGTTGGCGATCAGCACGCGCGGCGCATCTTCGTGGGTCTTGAAGACGGCCACGGGCTTCCCCGATTGAATCAGCAGCGTGTCGTCCACGTCCATGCGTTGCAGGGTGTCGAGGATGGCATCGAAGCATTCCCAATTGCGGGCCGCCTTACCGCGTCCGCCGTAGACGATGAGGTTTGCCGGGTCGCCCGCCACTTCGGGATCGAGATTGTGTTGAATCATGCGGAAGGGCGCTTCAAGAAGCCAGTTTTTGCAGTGCAGTTGCGTTCCCCGTGGGGGATGGATCACACGTTGAGCCATAAGATTTACCTCCTTCGAAAATAGAGATCAGCGGGTCAGCAGTCAGCGAATCAGCGAATAAGCGAAAAGGCGAAAAATCACTTATGTGGCAAAGGGTGCGCGAACTTCAGTTCACTCGCCGGCCGCCGCCCCGGAATGAATTCCGGGTCTGACAGGTCCCCAACAACGCGCTTCAGCGCGGTTGGCTCGTGTCTGGCTGGGAATTCCATCCCCAGCCGAACCGGCGAGTCGCCGCAACCTCTGCTCACGACTCATGCCTCACGACTCACATTTTTCGTGCTTGGATGGTGTGCCGCAGGAACATGCCACCTCCTTAAATTGGATGCTGGATGCCCCCATTACCC
>JAGPHL010000151.1 GCA_018055515.1 Anaerolineae bacterium | reverse complement strand
AGCCCGGCTCGCTGCGCCGAATGCGGATCGTGTAGACGCCATCGAAAGTGGGGGTGAAGGTGATCCGCTGCGTCGGGGCGCTTATCCCCGCTCGCGGGGCGACGCTGCGGGCGACCTCGACTCCCTGCCTGTCGAAGAGGTAGAGCTCGTAGGTGGCGCTGGCGACCGGCCTGAGCGGGTCATCTCCCCAATCGTCCCAGGCGAGGGTGAGGTTGACGGTTTTGCCCTGGTGCAGCTGCACCGGCAAGGTCTCTTCGACGATTCCCATCCGCGAGCGCCCAAATTCGTGCCAACCGTCCCCGTCGGCGTCGTTGAATTCACCCCGGTAGTGCTGTTGGGCGTAATTCCCGGCGCTCTTGACGATCAACATACCGGCGTCGCGGGCCGCGTCGAGCAGTGGATACAGCGGGGTCGTGCTTTCCGCCGTCCGCCCGCTGCCGTCGCCCCGCCCCGGTGAGAGGGTGGACATGGAGATCGAGACGAGGCGCACGCCCTCCTGCCGCAGGTAATCGAGGACGGCTTCCAGCGTGGCGATCAGGCTGTCTACCTGCACGAGGTAGAGTTGGGCTTCGGGAGCGATGTCGTAGATGATCTCGGCGCAGGCGGCGCCGTGCCCCCCGCCGTCCTCCTCCAGCGTTTCGACGGCGCCGCCCCCGGCGGTGAAGCGCCGGGTGACGACGTTGGCCGGCAGCTCTCCCTCCGCGATGCGGTCGGCCAGGCCGGTGAAGGCCTCGTCAATGACGGCGACTTTGACTCCCGCGCCACGGTAGCCGGCGGCGTGATACTCGCTCGCGCCGATGAGCGCTAAGGCCTCCGTGGTGATGCGCCCGCCGTCGGCTTCGGGCGGCGAGGAGAGTGTCGGGGCCGGCAGCACTGCCGTGCTCGTCTCCACCTCCAGCGCGCACGACGGGCAGCGAGCGTCCCCGGCAATCATCACCGCGAGCACGCTCAGCAGCGCCAGCTGCCGAAAACGCCAAAGCCGTACCATTTTAGATTTTGGATTTTTGATTTTGGACAAGTGTTTCTTCAAGATTGATGTAAGTCACCTCTATTATACGCGCGCGGCCGGATTTTTAACCACCGCAAAATTGTGGTATAGTATCAGCCGTGCGCACGTGCACCCGGCGTTTTATCAGAGACGCTATGTGCTGGCGCACACTATTAAAAAAATGAAAATGTGTGGCCACTGTTCAGCCTGACGCCCGGCAGCCAGACGGCGATGGATGGACCTTTGTGGCCTGTAGCTTTTGCCCCACCCCCTGAGAAAAAATGGGGGTTTTGCAGGCGGGCGTAGCCCGCCTGCAAAACCCCACAAAAAAAAGTTCCCCTTTCCCCCGCGCCGCGCGGGGGAAAGGGGCCAGGGGATAGGGGGCAAAAGTTGATACTCAGTCTTCAAGGGTCGCCAGGAAATCTTGCGTTTTTCAGTCAGTGGCGCCACCTTTGTCACGCAAGTGATTTTTTCGCCGATTCGCCGATTCGCCGATTCGCTTTTTCGCCTTTTCGCCTTTTCGCTTTTTCGCCTTTTCGCTGACTCGCTGACTTCTGACTCGCTGACCTCTATTTTCGAAGGAGCCCTATTGATGAAAGATTCCGCTTTGTTCGACCGCATACGCTTCCGTGGGCGCCCCCAGGCCCATCCCGCAAGCATGGTGGTGAGCGGGAATGTCCGCTTCACCGTGTTGACCCCCCGCATGATCCGCCTGGAATGGGCGGAGACCGGGGCCTTTGAGGATCGCGCGACCTACGCCTTCCCGACGCGCTACGTGGAAACGCCGCCGCCTTTTGTGGCGCGTGAGGAGGACGGCGTGCTCGTGCTGGATACCGGCGCGCTGACGTTGCGCTATCGGGTTGGCAGCGGACGGTTCACGCCGGAAAACCTCAGCATCACCTTCACCCTCAACGGTGAAACCGTCGTCTGGCGGCCGGGGATGCCCAATCCCCGAAACCTGCGGGGAACACGCCGCACGCTGGATAATTGCGCCGGCGACGCGTCGTTAGAGGAGGGCCTGCTCTCCCGCGACGGGTGGGCGCTGTTCGACGACACCCCCCACGTGCTCTTCGACCCCGCCGACGGGTGGGTGCAGCCCCGCCGCGACTACGAGATCCCCGGCAAGGGCGTGCAGGACTGGGTCTTCTTCGGCTATGGACACGATTACAAGGCGGCGCTGAGCGAGTACCTGCCGTTTGGCGGCGCGATCCCCCTCATTCCCCGCTTCATCCTGGGCGGTTGGTGGTCGCGCTACTGGGCCTACAGCGATGAGGACCTCAAGCAGCTGGTGGGCGATTTCGAGGCGCACGACATCCCGCTCGACGTCCTCGTCATTGACATGGACTGGCACACCCCCGACGGTTGGACGGGCTACACCTGGAACCGCGAGCTCTTCCCCGATCCGCCGGCGTTCCTGCGATGGGTGCACGAGAAAGGGTTGCGCGCTACCCTCAACCTGCATCCGGCGGACGGGATTCAGCCGCACGAGGAGGCCTATCCCGCGTTTGCGCAGGCCATGGGCGTGGACCCGGCGACCCGGCAGCCCATCCCTTTCACCATCGGCGACAAGCGCTTCGTGGAAGCCTATTTCTCGATCCTGCACCATCCGATGGAGGACGAGGGCGTGGATTTCTGGTGGCTGGACTGGCAACAGGGCGAGGTCTCCGACGTGAAGGGCCTCGATCCGCTGCCCTGGCTCAATCACCTGCACTTCAACGACATCACCCGCAAGGGCGTGCGTCCTATGCTTTACAGCCGCTGGGGCGGCCTGGGCAACCATCGCTACTACATCGGCTTTTCCGGCGACACCTACGAGACGTGGGGCGCGCTGGCCTATCAGCCGTATTTCACGGCGACGGCGGCGAACGTCCTCTACGGTTGGTGGAGCCATGACATCGGCGGACACATGGGCGGGACGATCACGCCGGAGCTCTACGCGCGTTGGGTGCAATACGGCGCGCTGAGCCCGGTGCTGCGGTTGCACGCCACCAAAGACCCCCGCTGCGAGCGGCGTCCGTGGGCTTTTGGGGAGGATGTGTTTCGCGTAGCGAGGGCGGCGTTCCAGTGGCGCTACCGGCTCGTCCCCTACCTCTACACCCTGGCGCGCCGCAACGTTGAGACAGGGCTTTCCGTTTGCTATCCCATGGTCTACGAGCATCCCGAAACGCCGGATGCCTACGCCGCGCGCTTCCAATACTACTTTGGCGATCAGATGCTCGCCGCGCCCATCGTGCATCCCATGGAGGAGGCGACCGGCATGGCCTTCGAGGACGTGTGGATCCCGCCGGGGATGTGGATGGACGCTCAGACCCGCGAGACCTTCACCGGACCGCGGTGGGTGCGGCTGATGGGCGATCTCGACCGCGTGCCGTTGTTGCTCAAGGCGGGGGCGATCGTGCCGCTGGCGCCGGAGTTTGGGGAGGTGACGCCTCCCCGGCTGCGCTCCGGCGTTACCGACGTGCTGCCTCGGGATCGGCTGATCATCGCCGCGGTCCCCGGCGCGCCGGGACGTTTCCGCCTCTATGAGGACGACGGCCTGACGGAGGCCTACCGCGAGGGACAATTCGAGTGGACCGAGATCACCTCCGAGCCGGAGGGCGCTCGCTGGCGGGTGACCATCGCGCCGGTAGAGGGGCGCTGTGACGCGCTGCCCCTCGCGCGCAGCTACGAGCTCTGGCTGGAGGGCAGCGCCGAACCCGTGGAGGTGGTGGTCAACGGCGCGCCCGCCGTGTGGCGCTACGACGCCGCGCGCTTGCGGACGATCATCAGCACGCCGGCGTGGCCCAAATCGCAGGCGGTGACGGTCGAGGCGCAGGCCGCGGGGGACATCGTCGCGCTGGGCGAGGCCCACAATCGCGCCTGCATCACCGCCGACGTGCAGCGGCTCCTGCAAGGCCGCGCGGGGGCGCTCCCGCCGGAGCAGCTGCTGGACGCCGACGCCGTGCTGGCCTTGCCCGACCTTCCCGGCAAGGGGAACGTCATAGCGCGCCTGGGTGGCCCCTTCGCACGCGGCATCCCCTTCACCACGCTGGAAGAGACCTCGCAGCAGCTGGTGCGGATCATCGTCGGCGCGCCCGCCGACGGCAGCCCCTACGACGTGGAGGTGCGCTTCACGCTGCATCGCGGACCGGCGCCGCAGGGTGCGACCGTGCGTCACACGCAGACCACGGAGGCGCACATTCTCGATGCACCCTTCGTCTTCGATGGCGTGCTCCATGCCCAACAGTGTGAGGCGGAGGTCACACTCACCTGGCGCGGCGTCTCGTGGACGGAGCGCTTTGTCGGCCCGCTGCTCTTCCCCGCGATCCCCCGCTGGCGACTTGTCGCCTTTCCGGCCGGGGAGGCGCCCGCTCCCGAGGCGGTGTTCACGGCGGATGGCGGTGTGGACCCGGCGCTCGATTGGCGCCTGTCGCAACAGGAACTCGCCAGCATTCCCGCGCTGGATGAACCTCACGCCGTGCACTTCGTGTACTTCGCCCGCGAGTACGAGGCCGACCTGTGGGCCGGGACGCCGCTGGTGGGCTACCTCACGACGACGGTCTTCAGTCCTCAGGCGCGGGAGGCCGTGCTGGAGTTTCGCACCGGCGGCAGCGTGACGCTCTTCTGCAACGGCGTCCCGCTGGAAGTGCAGCCCCATCCCGAAGCGGCAGGCGTCCCGTTGTGGTCGCGTCCCATTGAGCACACCGCGCCGTTCAGCCTGCGGGCGGGCGTGAACACTTTGCTGATCCGCAGCACGCCGGCGCCGGATTCGCCGCATCCTCACTGGTGGTTTTTCGGGGGGCGATTGGCGACGCCGGAGGGTGCGCCGCTGGTGGACGTGGATTACAGATAATACGTCATACGTGATGCGTCATGCGACATCGCCCGGCGCGGGAGAGGGCAGAGCGTCGGGCGGTGTCGTGTTGTAGCGGGATTGCCGGCTCATCCCTCGGGTGGTTTCAGTCGCTCCAGATTCTCTCGCACGATCTGAATATGAGGATGTTCTGCCGGCAGGAAGCGTTCGAGGATGGCCTGCGCGCGCTCGAAAGCGGCCCGCGCCCCGGCGAGATCGCCCAGGTCCTGCAGCACGCTCCCCAGGTTGTTGACGTCGCCGGCGACATTGGGGTGCTCGGGACCGTAGGCCGCCTCGTCCATGCGCAGGGCGCGCTCGAAGGCGGCCCGCGCCCCGGCGAGATCGCCCAGGTCACGCAGCACGCTCCCCAGGTTGTTGACGTCGGTGGCGACCTCAGGGTGCTCGGGGCCGTAGGCCGCCTCGTCAATCCGCAGCGCGCGCTCGAAGGCGGCCCGCGCCCCGGCGAGATCGCCCAGGTCGTGCAGCACGCTCCCCAGGTTGTTGACGCGGATGGCGACCTTCGGGTGGTCGGGGCCGTAAACTGCCTCGTCCATGCGCAGCGCGCGCTCGAAGGCCGCTCGCGCCCCGGCGAGATCGCCCAGAGCGCGCAGCACACGTCCCAGGTTGTTGACGCGAATAGCCACATTGGGATGGTCAGGGCCGTAGACTGCCTCATCAATGCGCAGGGCGCGCTCGAAGGCGGCCCGCGCCCCGGCGAGATTGCCCAGGTCCTGCAGCACGAGCCCCAGGTTGTTGACGACGGCGGCAACATTGGGATGCTCCGGGCCCAAGGACACTTCAAAAATCCGCAGGGCGCGCTCGAAGGCGGCTCGCGCCCCGGCGAGACCGCCCTGAGCCTGTAGCACGAGCCCCAGGTTGTTGACGACGGTGGCGACCTTCGGGTGGTCGGGGCCGTAAACTGCCTCGTCAATCCGCAGCGCGCGCTCGAAGGCGGCCCGCGCCCCGGCGAGATCGCCCAGGTCGTGCAGCACGTCCCCCAGGTTGTTGACGTCGGTGGCGACCTTCGGGTGGTCGGGGCCGTAAACTGCCTCGCCAATCCGCAGGGCGCGCTCGAAGGCGGCCCGCGCTCCAGAGTAATCGGCGAGCATGTTCAGGTAATAGCCCAGGTTGTTCCACAGCGCGCCGGCTTGTTTCAGGCCGACGGCTTCGGCGGCAGGAGCAAGCGTTTCCACGTGCGGGCGCAGCGGTGCAAAAGCGGCAGGCAGGCCGGTTTCGTTAGCCTGGTAAGTGAGTGTTGTCAGCGCGTCGGCCAGCCGCGCCACATCCGCCGTGCCCCCGCTTTCCTCCTCTCTTTCCCTCCTGCTCGTCTCTCGCGCAAACTCCGCCAGCAACGGGTGGATGGCGTTCTCGGTTTCCAGCAGGCCCCGGGTGCGCAGGTCGTGCAGCGCGGCGTCGCAGGTCTCCGCCTTCAGCCCGGCGGCGTGCTCCAGTAATTCGCAGGGGATGGGGGTGTTGGGTGCGCACCACCCCGCCAACGCGAAGAGTTCCCGCGCGGCGGGATCTTGTACGCGCTCCCAGCTCACGGCAAAGGTCGCTGCCAGGCTCAGGTCGTGCCCGGTGGGGTTGCCGTCGGCGAAGCGCCAGTGTTGCATCGAGGGGTGG
>JAGPHL010000150.1 GCA_018055515.1 Anaerolineae bacterium | reverse complement strand
CCGGCCATTGACGAGAATGAGACGGCCTTCTTGCGCAACGCCGCGGTGAACATCGGCGTGGCGCTGGAAAACGCGCAGCTGTACCAGGAAGCCCAGGAGACGGCGGAAAAACTCAAGGAGGTTGACCGCCTGAAGAGCGAATTCCTGGCGAACATGTCGCACGAGTTGCGCACGCCCCTCAACTCCATCATCGGCTTCTCGCGGGTGATCCTCAAGGGGATTGACGGCCCGATTACCGATCTGCAGAAGACAGACCTGGAGGCGATCTATCAGAGCGGACGGCACTTGCTGGAATTGATCAACGACATCCTCGATCAATCCAAGATCGAAGCGGGTAAGATGGAGTACACCTTCGAGCCAACAGACTTGATGGAGATTATTCGGGGGGTGATGTCAACCTCGATTGCTCTGGTCAAGGACAAGCCGATCGAGCTGCAGCAGCAGCTGCCCGAAGCCCTGCCCACGATCATCGCTGATAGCCGGCGGATACGCCAGGTGTTGTTGAACCTGGTGGGCAATGCCGCCAAATTCACCGAGCAGGGCTTCATCTCGCTGTCGGCGTGGGCGGACGAGGAATGGGTCACGATTGCCGTGCAGGACTCCGGTGTAGGGATTCCCAGGGACCGCTATGGCGCGGTGTTCACCCCCTTTGAGCAGGTGGATTCCTCCTCATCGCGGCGCTTTGGAGGCACGGGACTGGGGCTGCCGGTAAGCAAGCGGTTTGTCGAAGCCCATGGCGGTTCGATCTGGTTTGAGAGCGAGCTGGGCGTCGGCTCGACCTTCTATGTGAAATTGCCCATCGCCGGCCCGCCGGCAGAAAAGCCCGCTGAGGAAGAATGGCCCGTCCGCGCTCCCCGCTCCGAGGGCGAGGACTCCAAGGGATTGCTGGTGTTGACCGTGGATGACGACGCCGGCGTGATCACGCTGTTCCGACGGTATCTGAGCAAGCAGGGATACCGGGTTGTGGGCCTCACACGTGGCGACCGCGTGGTGGAGGAGGCCAAACGCCTCAAGCCGTATGCCATCACCCTGGACATTTTGATGCCGGATCGCAGTGGCTGGGAGGTGATTCGTGATCTCAAATCCGATCCGCTCACCCGCAATATTCCCGTGATCGTGTGCTCTATCCTCGCCGAGCGCGACAAAGGCCTCAGTATGGGCGTGGCGGACTATCTGGTGAAGCCTATTCTGGAGCAAGATTTGTTGAGCGCGTTGGCCCGGCTTTCCCATGACCTTACCAAGACGCATGTGCTGGTGGTGGACGACAATCCAGATGATCGGAACCTGCTTGAACGTATATTGGCTGATGCTGGCTACATCGTCGCTACTGCCAGCAACGGCGTGGAAGCGATTGCGGATCTGGCTCTGTCGCCGCCCGACCTGGTAGTGCTCGACCTGATGATGCCCGACGTGGATGGCTTCGCCGTCCTGGAGAACATGAAGGCGCGCCCGGAGACCTGCGATATTCCCGTCATCGTTGCCACGGCCAAGGAACTCAGTGCGGCTGAGCGGGCCGCCTTGACGGTGCGGGTGCAGGCTCTGTTGCAGAAGGGCCTCTTTGACCAGGAGCGCCTCTTAGAGGATGTGGCAGCGGCGTTGGCGCGGTTGGGCCCGGCGCGTCAAGATACCCATCGGTGAGGCTTTGTTGCACTGCCAACCTTTCTTGACAGTGCTGACTCTTCGTTGTACAATGGGGACATTGCTGGCGGGACAGCCCCAGGCAAGGAGTGCATTTTCAGATAATTCACAGGAGGTAGAATCATGCCGTACGTAATCACTCGCATTTGTGAACGGGTAGGCGCTTGTGTGGAGGTGTGCCCCACGGAATCAATTCACTTTGTGGATGACAACAAGGACTGGCCTACTTACTATATCAACCCTGATACCTGCATTGATTGCGGCGCCTGCGCTGCGGAGTGCCCTAATGAGGCCATCTTCCCGGAGGAGGACGTGCCGGACGCCTATCAGGATGATATTAAGAAGAACGCCAAGTTTTATGAGAGCGGTCCGGGGGCGGATCTGATCTAAGGTTTCCCTGGGTTATTTGAAAACAATCGGGTTCGTGACAGGGTGCCCTTTCACGAACCCGATTGCTTGCGTATGGCAGAGGTTAGCTGATATAAATGGGGCTGGAGAAAATCCATCCGACGCGCCGACCCCGGAAGTGTCGGTAAACTTCGACGCGATAGATGCCGGCTTCTGCCGACGTGTAGCTGAGCCCGGTGTCCGTCTTCTTGCTGACCAGTCGTCCATCGCGCAACAGACGGATTTCGCCTTTCGCCGGCACGCTGACTTCCAGCGTCACGGCGCCAAGCCGTTTGAGCTCTTCGCCCATCGTGCGCCGCGCGGCGCCGCTCCGGGCGAGGAATTGAAAGCCATGTGTGGGGTAGGGCAGGTCGTAGCCCGCCCAGGTGCGCCCCGCGCGCAGGGCGTCATAAATCAGGCGGCGATCCCGGCTTTCCTCGCCGGTCAGCGGGCCATCGGTGAGGATGTGCGTGTTGACGCAACGGAAAAGATAGGCATAGGGGAAGACCACTCGCTGCAGGCCGGCCATTTTGTACAGGCCAGCGTGCGCGTCGGCGCCGCCGAGCGCCGCCAGGCGCGCGCCCTTGCTTAGCAGCTCGTCCCACAGTCGCAGGGTCGCTCGATAGGGGCCTCGAATGCCCCAATCGGGGAGCAGAGCATAGATCAACGCCGCGAGATGAGACCAGAGCAGGCCCTTGAACTCCGACATGTAGTTCCAGATTTCCAGGCCGGTGATGCCCTCGATGGGCCAGTCCGTCCAGGGAATGGCGTCGAAATCTTCCCCCAGCGGGCTGCTGCGTTCGATGGGATGTGCGAGGTAGCAGATGCCCTGGCATTCGCCGGCTTTCTGGATGAGCGTTTGGGCACTGCCGAAGGTGTAGGGCGCCAGTTCCTGCTGCGCGCCATAGATCAACAGGTGATTGGCCTGGGGACGGCGGCGGCTATTGTGGGCCTCTTCGCCTATCAGCAGGAGCACGCGCCCGTAGTAGCCTTCGAGTCCTTCCACACGCACGTTGTGATCGGTGACGATGACGAAATTCAGCCCGGCAGCGGCGGCGGCCTCGGCGATTTCGGCATGTCGCCCGGAGCCGTCGGAGTAAACGCTGTGAATATGAAGGTTGCCTGCATATTCGCGGTAATTTTCCATAGGCCTTCATCTTACTGCCAACGGGCAGGTTGTCAACTCTCGTGCCAGAGCCCAGACCCAGCGTATGAATCTTGCACAGTGGTTCCGCAATCTTCGTCATCGTTTCGTTGAATTCCTCTACCGGCTGCGCTTTCAGCGAGCTGCGGCGGGCCTCGAGACGCCGCCGCCGGCGACACGGGCTTTTGTGGTGCTTCAGATTGACGCGCTGGCTTTTTCGGCGCTGCAGGAAGTGCTTGAGCGGGGTGACATGCCGCATCTGGCACGGCTGTTGCAACAGGGGGAGTATCGGCTGCGCCGGTGGCGTTGCGGCCTGCCCTCGACCACGACCGCGATCCAATCCGGCTTCTTCTACGGCGCTCGTACCGCGCCGGGGTTTCGCTGGTACAACAAGGCGGCGGGTGCGCCGGTCACTTCACACCGTCCTGATCACATGCGCGCCCTGGAGGAAAGCCTCAGCGCCGCGCATGATGGCCTGCTGGTCGGCGGGGGGGTCTACACCAGCTTGTTAAGCGGCGCAGCCGAGCACGCCGTGTTTACGGTCTCGCGGGTCTTCGGACGGCAGCTGCAGGGCTACCTGGAGGGCACGGGGCTGTTGTTGAGCTTCCTTTTACGTCCCCTGCGTGTGCTCCGGCTGCTCCATTACACCCTGGTGCGTTTTGGGCGGCGCGTCTGGGCCGGCCTGCGACATTGGAAGACGTTGCTGGTGCCGTTATCCCTGCTGCGCTCACTCCTCGATGCTGCGGCTGATGCCACCCTGACCGAATTCATGACCTTCTGTGTGCTGCTCGACCTCTATCGCGGCGTCCCCAGGATGTACGCGAATTTCAACGGCTACGATGAAATGGCGCATGCCCATGGGCTGCTTCACCGTGAGGCCCTGTGGGTGCTGCACTGGATTGACGCCCGGCTTGAGGAAATCGAGAAATTGGGGCGCGCCAGCCCTGGCGCCAGCTATGATATTTTTATCCTCTCGGACCACGGCATGGCTCCGGCGATTCCTTTTCGCGTTCGCTTCGGGCAGACGCTGGGTGAATTTGTGGCGCAGGGGGTGCACCTGGATGTGAGTTTCGATGCCGGTGAGATGGATGCCGCGGCGGCACGCGCCCTCCGCGCGCGCTATCTCATCACGGTGTTGCGGGATTCCGAGCAGCGTTTGCCGCCGTGGATCCGGCGCCTCGTGCACATGGTGCGACGGCCGTTGTTGGCCTATCTCTCGCCGCAGGAACTGGCCTACGATTGGAATTTGGGAAGCGACGTGGTCGTTCAGGCTTCGGGGCCCTTAGCGCATGTGTATTTCCGCGTCGCCGCCCACCAGATGGATTTGCCGGAAGTGACGCTGTTGTATGCAGAATTCATGGGGCGACTGGTGGGGCATGAGGGCATCGAGCTCGTTGCCGGACGCGATACCGGTCAGGTCGTCATTCTGGGACGCAAGGGCGGGGTGTTGACGGTCGCCGACGAAAAGACGGAGCTGCAAGGTCCCGATCCCCTGGAGGCGTTTGCCGATCGGGAGTATGTGCTGCGCGAGCTGCGCCATTTGCTGCAGCTGCCCACGTCCGGCGACCTGGTGTTGCTGGGACGGCTCCTGGAGACCGGTGAGGTGATCACCTTTGAGGAGCAATACGCGACGCACGGCAGTCTCGGAGGCGGCCAGGATGAGCCTTTCCTCATCTATCCGGCGGCGCTCGAGGGCGAGATGCCGGAGCTGGACAGCCCGGAGGCGTTGTATTGCTGGTTCAAGGCGCGCTATTCGGCGTAGCCCCTGCTCCGCGCTGCGCGGGGCAGGGGATCACCAGGCCCAAATGCTCCAGGCGACGATCATCAACGCGCCCAGGCCGAAGCGCGCCACAAAGGCCCACCCCCAGCCGATGAGCATGTCGCGCACGACCACCAGGGTCTCATCGGTGTTGCGGCGATGCGCGTATTCTGCCGCAAAGAGGGCCGCCAGACAGCCCACGATGCCGACGAGCGGGGTGAGGATCAGACTGAAGATCACGCCGGCTGCCAGTGCCAGGGCAATGGAGCTCCAGCGCGCGCCGCTCTGACGGGCTTTCGCGCTCATCAGCAGATTGTCGGAAAGCCAGCCCGCCACCGCCAGCACGGTGAGCAACGCGAACCACCAGCCGCCCCCGCTCTCGAAGCGGCTGAAGATGCCGTAAACCAATCCCAGTGCCCAGATGATGGTGATGCCGGGGAAAACGGGGATGACCAGCCTGCCTAATCCCAGGATCATGCCAGCAAGGATGATCCATTTGATGCTTGATTCCAGCCAGTTTGCCATGATGTCAGGTACACTCTCAACTAAGTAGATTGAACTTACGTCACACCCTCAATGTTAACCGCAGAGGGCACCCTCTTTCAAACTATAACAGAGAATCGGTAGTTGACAATCGGTTTATTTTTTCCCTCGCCCGATCCTTTTGAAATGCGTCACGGGTAATGCCCGCGCGCGAAGCATTACCCGTGACGTTTCCTGGCATTTGCCGGCGAGCTTATCCGCCGGCAATCAGATGGATGACGCGCACATCGGCGTCATCGGGGATCAACGTTTGGGCATAGGCGTCGTGATTGACCACGGTCCCATTGATCGAGACGACGATGTGCGGGTAGGTGAACTTCACCTGCTCCAGGAGATCTTGCACCGTCAACCCTTCATGCCACGGCAATTTTTCACGTCGGTTCAGCGTAATCATCTCACAGATACTTTTCCACTACCGCCAGCACTTCCGGGTAATCAATTCCCAGCGCTCGCAGCTTTTCCACCGTCGGCACACCGTTCCGCGTCCAGCCACGCCGTTGATAGACCGCGTCCATCAGCTGCTCGTAGCGTCCCATGCGATACTGGCGGTGCGCCGCAATTTTTTCCTGAAGCGTCATGCGATCAGGATCGAGGCCGAGCCACTCGCGCAGCTGCTTGTCGTAACGCTCCTGGCGGGATATGTATTCCTCCTCGGTCACCGGCCCGACGCCCCGGTAGGGCGGATAATCGTGCGCGCGCAACCCCTTGCCCAGGCGAATGTTGAACACGCGCTGCAAATTATATACCCGCTCGGACATGGCGATGATCTCTTGAAGGTCTATCTCGCGGCCCGTCACCCCGGAGAAAATGTCCACGTAGTTCTGCACGTGATGTGGAATTTTGGCGGGTTCGGCGCTCTTCGAGTTTTTGGGATCCACCACATCATTCCAGGGCAGCTTGCAGAAGCCACACAGGCCGAACCAGGTGCGCCACATGGGGAAGTAGTGCAGCGCCTCGGCCTTGTCCTCAAAAGTGGGCAGCTGATTGTTCACCA
>JAGPHL010000149.1 GCA_018055515.1 Anaerolineae bacterium | reverse complement strand
CGCTTGTCAGACTTCCAAGAGTGAGTATACTGAAAGCAGCTGGCGTATGATAGTAACTCGCACACGAGGGAATACCATGAATCCACGGTTCTCAGTTGTAGCCCCAGTTTTCAATGAAGAAGCGCTGATCGAGGAATTCTACCAGCGCGTCTGCAATGTGATGGAAGGGATAGGCGAGCCGTGGGAGCTCGTGCTCGTCAACGATGGCAGCCGCGACCGCTCCCCGGAGCTGATGGATCAGCTTTACGCCCAAGACCCCGAACATGTCGTCGTCCTCCATTTCTCCCGCAATTTTGGACACCAGCTGGCCATCACCGCCGGCTCGGATTACGCCCGTGGGGACGCCGTGATCGTCATTGATTCCGACCTGCAAGATCCGCCGGAGGTCATCCCCGAATTCATCGCCCGATGGCGCGAGGGGTACGAGGTCGTCTATGGCGTGCGCGCCGAACGCGAGGGGGAGACGTGGTTCAAGCTCTTCACCGCAGACCTCTTCTACCGGCTCATCCAGGCGCTCACGGATGTCGTCATCCCCATGGAAGCGGGCGATTTCCGCCTGCTGGACCGCAAAGTGGTGGAAGTGATGCGTGAGATGCATGAAGGGCACCGCTTCGTGCGCGCGATGGTGTCGTGGGTCGGTTTCCGGCAGATCGGCGTGCCCTACCGCCGGTTGGCGCGCAAAGCAGGGGAGAGCAAGTATCCCTTCCGCAAGATGTTCCGGCTGGCGCTGGATGCCATCACGGGCTTCTCCTTCTTCCCCCTGAAGCTGGCCCTGTGGTGCGGCGCGCTGGCCACCGCCGCCGGGCTGATCATGGCGCTGGTGTTGCTCATCCTGCGGCTCAACGGCAGCATCCCTCTCGCCGGGCAAGGACTCACCGCCAGCCTCGTCCTCTTCATGGGCGGCGTGCAGCTCCTGGTCATGGGCATCTTGGGCGAGTACCTCGGGCGCATCTACGATGAAGTCCGCCGCCGTCCGCTGTACATCATCCGCGAAATCAAACGCCAGGAATAAGCGTCGCACCTGTTTTCCCTGGAAAGTCTGTTTTCAACAACGACCTTTATCATAAGGAGCATCACATGGGCCTCTGGGAAGCATATTACACCGCAACCAGCGTCGAAGAAGCGGTGCGCCTGCTCGCCGAGTATGGGGAACGCGCGCGCATCGTCGCCGGCGGCACCGATTTGCTCATCGAGATCGAGCATCAGACGCGCACGCCTGCCGTGCTCATTGACATCACCCGCATTGGCGGATTGGACGAGCTCCGCCTGCGGGATGACGGCCTCATCCATCTGGGACCGATGGTGACGCACGCGCAGGCAGCCGCCTCGCCGCTGCTCCAGGAACACGCCCTGCCGTTGGCGCAGGCCTGTTGGGGGGTTGGCGCGCCCGCGCTCCGCAACCGGGGCACCCTCGCCGGGAATCTGATCACCGCCTCGCCGGCCAACGATACCATCACCGCGCTCCGCGTGCTCGACGCCCACGTCACGCTGCGGAGTGTGCACGGCGAACGGCAGGTCCCCCTCGCCGATTTCTACACCGGCGTGCGGCGCACCGTCATGGAACCCCAGGAACTGCTCGTGGGGATCAGCTTCAAGCCCCTCAAAGAGCCGTATCAAGGGATTTATCTCAAGCTGGGACTGCGGCGCGTCCTCGCCATTGCGGTCACGAATGTCGCCATCGTGCTCGGCTTCGAGGGGGAGCGGGTGAGCGAAGCGCGCCTGGCGCTGGGGAGCGTCGCCCCCACCATCATCCGCGCGCCCGAAGCCGAAGCGGCGCTGCGCGGACAGCCGCTGGATGAAGCGCACATCGCCCAGGCGGCGGAGCTGGCAGCACAAGCCGCGCGCCCCATTGATGATGTGCGCGGCTCCGCCTGGTTCCGCAAGGAAGAGGTGGCCGCGCTGGTCCGGCGGGGCCTGCAAGCCCTGGCGCGCCATGAGCCGCGACTCGACCTGCCCCGGCCCGAAACGATGCCGCTGTTGTGGGGCAAATCCCGCTGCCGTCCGCGACTGGCCGGTCCCACGATCGCCCATCACAGCGAGGGCGAGGAGCCCATCCAGTTCACCGTCAACGGCGAGAATGTCGCCGTGCGCGGCGCCAACGGCACCACGCTGCTGCACCTCCTGCGCGACGACCTGGGACTCACGGGCACCAAAGTCGGCTGCGAGGAGGGCGAATGCGGCGCCTGCACCGTCTGGATGGATGGCGTCGCCGTGCTGGCGTGTCTCACCCCCGCGCCGAGAGCACACGGAACCAACATCGTCACCATCGAGGGGCTCTCCACAGGCGCGTCCCGGCATCCCGTCCAGCAGGCCTTTGTGGATGAGGACGCCGTCCAGTGCGGCTATTGCACGCCGGGCTTCGTGATGAGCGCCGCGAAGCTATTGGAAGAGCACCCACATCCCAGCCGGGAGCAAATTGTCGCCGCCCTCAGCGGCAATCTCTGCCGCTGCACGGGCTATTACAAGATCATCACCGCCGTGGAAAACGCCAGCCGACAATTAAGCGAGAAGCGAGCAGACGCCAGCAATGAAACGCACAGTGCCGACAGTTGACGCGGATCGCATCAACCTCTACCTGCGGACCTACTATTCCCTGCTCCGCACCACCGAGGAGGTACAAATCCGCACGCTGGAAGAGACGCACACCTCGCTGCACTCCATCCTGCACCAGGGAGCCGGGGAGATGGTGGTGGATATGTCTGCCTTCATCTACAGCGGCCTGCGCCTCCCTCAATGCATTCGGGACACCCGGCTGATCGTGTTGGGGCAGACCGAAGAGGTTTTCCGGCGGCGTGGCTTCACCGACTTCAGCTCCTGGACGCTGGTTTCGGCGCCGGGGCGCCGGCGCCGGATGCTCTACGATGGCAAGGAGACGCTCGCTGCCTTCATCGCCAGCATCTCCGACGTGGATGACCTTATCCCCATCCTCGTCGCCTTTCAGATCGAATGGAACAAGATTCACCTGCTGATCACGCGGGCGGGATTGCAGGGGCGTGTGGTCGCCTGGGCGGAAACGGGAGCAGCCGACGCCACATTGAGCGAAGAGCTGCAGGAGGCGCTGGGCATCACTGCCGAAGAGTGGGAGCGACTCACGCGCGTCTGGGGCGCCGACCTGTCGGGATTCCTGGCGGACATCGCCACACGCCGCAAACGGATGGCCGTGCGGCTTCTCGCCGGCTCGTATGTGGATTACCGGCGCGCGACGCAGCGATGGTGGTGGCACGTGAGCAACAACGCCCCCATTGACCTGCACGACCGGGACGTCTACTTCGTCTCCAGCAACACGCACAGCCTGACCAACATGCTCACCGGTTTCGCCCAACGGCACGAGCAGCTGCTCGTGGACTACATCGCCCATTGCGACGACGTCGAGATGCAGACAGAGGCGCACCGCATCCGGGAGGGGGTCGTCCGCAGCAACTGGGCGAATTTCCTCTACTACGTGCTCAAGAAATACCTGGCGACCCCCGAGGGCGCGGCCTTGTCGCAGGAACGCAAAGAGTATGAAGCGGCTCACGGCGTCACCCGCATCCCCAGCAGCCAGACCTTCGACCTCGAGGCGCAGGTGATTGAGCTGGCGCGCCTCGACCCGCAAGCGGTGGATCGGCGACTGCGGGATTTGCCGCTGGAACGCCTGGCGGACAGCAAATCCGTCATCCTCAACATTGATTATCCGTTGGGATTTGCCGCCTATCATTTGCTCTCGCGCATCGTGGCGAGCGTGGGCGACCTGCGCGGCCTCTACGTCATCGGCAAAGCCGCCACGCTCAACGCGCGCATCGGCGATGTGTTGATCCCCAACGTGGTCTATGACGAGCATTCGCACAACACCTATCTTTTCAACAACGTTTTCACGGCCACGGATGTGGCGTGCTATGCCGTCTACGGGGACGTGCTCGACAATCAACGCGCGCTGACGGTGTGGGGGACTTTCCTGCAGACCGAAGCCTACATGAAGGGCTTCCTCGACGCCGGCTACACCGACGCGGAGATGGAAGCCGGGCCCTATCTCTCAGCGGTCTACGAATTCATCCGCCCGCGCCGGTATCCCACCGATGAGGTGGTGAATCTGTACCGCACGCCTTTCGAGATCGGCATCCTGCACTACGCCTCGGACACGCCCATCAGCAAGGGGCAGAACCTGGGCGCGCAGAACCTCTCGTACTACGGCATGGATCCGACGTATGCGGCGACGGTGGCCGTGCTGCGCCGCATCTTCACCCTGGAAACGGCGTCTTGACTCACCCCGAGCCGACGAATAATCTACCGGATGACTCACACAGGAGTACGCGATGAAAAAAACTTACGTTGGTGAAGCGCTTCCCCGCATTGACGGCCCCGCCAAGGTCACGGGGCAGGCACCCTATTCCGGCGATTTCAACATGGAGGGCCAGCTGCACATGAAGCTGCGCTTCGCCGACCGCCCGCACGCGCGGGTGCTCGGCGTGGACGCCAGCAAGGCCCTGGCTGTGCCCGGCGTTGTCGCGGTCTTCACCTCACGGGATGTGCCCGTGAACGAATACGGCCTGCAATATCCCGATCAACCGGTGCTGTGCGGCCCCGGTGACCCCAAAGAAGGCACCGATATCGCCCGTTTTGTGGGCGATCAAATCGCGGCGGTGGTCGCGGAGACCGAAGAAGCCGCGGCCAGGGGACGCGATCTCCTTGAGGTGGCCTTCGAGGAGTTGCCGGCCGTGACCGATCCGCGCGCCGCGCTGGAACCGGGTGCGCCCATCCTGCACCCCGCCTATCCCGGCACCCCCATCCACCCCGAGCTGATCTTCGAGGGCAACATCGCCTCGCGGCATCGCATCCGCCGGGGCGATGTGGAGGCCGCCTGGGATCAGGCCGCCGTCATCGTCGAATCGGAATACGAGATTCCGGGGCAGGAGCACGCCTTCCTGCAGCCCGAAGCGGCGCTCGCCTACATAGATGAAGCGGGGCGGGTGACCCTCATCGCCAGCACGCAATGGATTCACGAGGACCGCCGTCAGATCGCGCACGCGCTGGGGCTGCCCGAAGAGCAAGTGCGGATCATCCTGCCCGCCATTGGCGGCGCTTTTGGAGGCAAGGAAGACCTCTCTGTGCAGATCGTCGCCGCGCTGGCCGCGATGAAACTGCAACGTCCCGTCAAAATCGTGTGGACGCGGCGCGAGTCCATCATCGGGCATCACAAACGCCATCACGTCTTTGCCCGCGCGCGTTGGGCAGCGGATGCCGAAGGGCGACTTCTGGCCGCCGAGACCCATGTCGTCGCCGACGCCGGCGCTTACGTGTACACCACCAACAAGGTCCTGGGCAATCTGTTGCTCACCGTCAACGGCGCCTACCGCATCCCGAACGTCAAGACCGACGTGTTGGGGGTTTACACCAACAACGTGCCGGGCGGCGCTTTCCGGGGCTTCGGCGCACCGCAGGGCAATTTCATCGCCGAATCGCAGATGAACAAGCTGGCCGAGGCGCTGGGACTCGACCCGGTGGAAATCCGCCTGCGCAATCTCGTCCATGACGGCGATCCGATGCCGTGGGGCAAACCGCTCCCCGATGACGGGCGCGGCCTGGAAGAAAGCCTTCTCGCGGCGGCGCGAGCGCTGGGCTGGGAACACACGCCGCAGGGCTGGCGCGCTCCTCGCGTGGAGCCGCGCCCCGGCGATCCGCCCACCCGGCGACGGGGAGTGGGGATCGCTCTGGCGTTCAAAAACGTGGGGTTCTCCTTCGGCTATCAGGAAAATGCCTGGGCCGCCGTCGAATTGCGCGGCGGCGCCGAGATCGAAAGCGCTACCGTCTTCGCCGCCAGCGCCGATGTGGGACAGGGAACACGCACGGTGATCCGGCAGATGGCAGCGGAGGCGTTGGGAATCCCCATCGAGCGCGTCGAGGTGGCCCCCGCCGATAGCGCGATCACCCAAAGCTCCGGCTCCTGCTCCGCCTCGCGGATGACGTTTATGATCGGCAATGCGGTCCGCGGGGCGGCGGCCGCGGCGCTGGAAAAATGGCGCGCGGAGGAGCGTCCCGCCAGGGCCGAAGTCACCTATCTCGCGCCGAAGACCACGCCCATTGATCCGCTGACCGGCTATGGACATCCCAATTTCTCGTATGGCTACGTCGCCCTCGGCGTGGACCTCAGCATTGACACGGAGACGGGGGAGGTGCACGTGGCCAAAGTCGCCTGCGCCAACGATGTCGGGCAGGCGATCAATCCCCGGCTGGTGCAAGGGCAAATCGAGGGCGGGATCATCCAGGCGCTGGGCTGGACCACGACGGAGCACTTCATCGAGAAAGACGGCCGGCCGCTCACCGATTCGCTCAGCACGTACTTGATTCCTACCATCGCCGATATTCCCGATCAGATAGAGACGCTCATCCTCGAGAATCCAGAACCCAACGGTCCGTGGGGCGCCCGCGGCATGGGCGAGATGCCCTTCATCCCGATGGCGGCGGCCATGCATCAGGCGGTGCATGAAGCGACGGG
>JAGPHL010000148.1:4441-6530 GCA_018055515.1 Anaerolineae bacterium | reverse complement strand
TCGCTCGCCCCAGCCGTTGCCGGCAGCGGCGGAACTGCAGCCGGTGCTCGCTCTCCGCGCCATGCAGCGGGTGTGGCGCGAGGGCTTGCTGGAGATAGGCCCGTAAGACAACGACGTGCGAAACGTGCGAAACGTGTGAACGTGCCACGTGTGAAGGTGCGAACGTAAATGATTCGCTGATTCGCTTTTTCGCTGACTCGCCGATTCGCCATTCGCAGATTCGCTATTTTTGAAGGAGACGCCATGTGCTGGCGCACACCGAGCAAGCACGAAAATGACGTGTGAACGTGGGCACCTGAGCACCTGGGCACGTGCTTATTTTCGAAGGAGCAAAGCATGTTGGCGAACTGGATCACTATTGCGCGCATTCCCTTGTTGGGGATCATCATTGCGTTGCTGTACAGCGCTTCGGCGACGGCGCAATTGAGCGCCGCTCCCTTGATTCTGGTGCTGATCTTGATGGACACCCTCGATGGCGCGTTGGCGCGGGCGCGGGGAGAGACGAGCCTGCTGGGCAGTGTGCTGGACATTGCCGCCGATCGGGCGGTGGAATACGCGCTGTGGGTGGTTTTTGCCCATCTCCGGCTGATCTCCGTGGCGATCCCTTTGATTGTGGTGATTCGCGGCACGTTTGTGGATTCGGTGCGCTCGGTAGCGCCAGCGCGGGGCCTCAAGCCTTTTGAGTTGATGCGCAGCAAGGTGGGGCGTTTCCTGGTCGGTTCGCCGTGGCTGCGGGCGCCCTTCGGCGTGGTGAAAGCGGTGGCCTTCATCCTGCTGGCCCTGGCCCATGGTCTCGACACGCTGGGGCATGGGGCGGCGGGAGGCGTGGCCCTCGCGGCGCAGAGCGCCTCGTGGATTGCGGTAGCGTTCTGCCTGGCGCGCGGGCTGCCGGTGCTCATCGAAGCGCCGCGGGTGCTGGGAGGCGCTGAATGAGCACCAGGGCGTTTTTCGGCAAGGGCTGGTTTACGCGGTTGGCCTTCTCTGTGGGCCGACACCTCCCTCCTGTTGTCGGGGAGCAAGTGGCGCGGGTAGGGGCGCGCGTGCTGGTCAGCTTCGACAGCGACCTGCGCGCCGCCGTCTTTGATAATCAACGGCATGTGTTGGGGCCGGAGGCGTCGCCCGAAGCGGTGCGAGCGAATGCCTATGAGGTTTTCCGGCAGGCGGCGCGCGCTTACTATGAGCTGTTTCGCAATGTCGGCCGGGGACGCACGCGCGTGGCGGAATTCGAGCCGCCGGTGCGGGTGTTGCCAGAGACGCGGGCGCGACTGCAGGCCGCCGCCGACACGGGGCGCGGCGTCTTCATCGCGGGCTGTCACGTCTCCAACTTTGACCTGGGGGGCATCGCGTTTTGCCAGGAGATGCCGGTGCCGTTGCAAGTGCTGGCGCTCGCCAATCCCACCCCCGGCATGGAGCTGTTCAATCGCCTGCGACAACAGGCGGGCATCATGCTCACCCCCATTTCCCCCGAAACGCTGCGGCAGGCCATCCGCCGCTTGCGGGAAGGGGAAGGCGTCATCACCGGCGTGGACCGTCCCATCGGCGAGGGCGATGCGCCGGTGGAGTTTTTCGGCGCGACCGCGCATTTGCCGGTAGGTTACATGCGGATGGTGCTGCGGGCCAACTGCGTGGTGATGACGGGGACCTGCTTCTATGAGGAGGGTGAATATCACGCCGTCGTCAATCCGCATTGGGAGCCGGTGCAGACGGGCGACCGCGAGCACGATGTCGCCGTGAACTTGCGCCGGGTGTTGACGGAGCTGGAGGGCTTGATCCGGCAGCACCCAGAGCAGTGGATGATGTTCGTGCCGGTGTGGCGCTGAAAGCGCCCTGTCTCAGCTAAAGACAGCCCCCCGCGGCTCCAGGCCGCGGGGGGCTGTGCTTTGCAAGAGCCGGGGGTTAGCCGGCGAAGTTCCTGGCGACCAGCGGCAGGAAGATCCTGTACTGCGGTTTCACCGTGAAGGCGGCGTCAGCCGTGCCGCTGCCGTCGTTGGCGGAGGTGAAGCGCGCAGTGTTGGTGATGGTCTGGCCGTAGAGCGCCGGGTCGTCGTTCACCGTGGCGGTGAAGACGATCTGGACGCTGGCGCCGGCC
>JAGPHL010000148.1:0-4341 GCA_018055515.1 Anaerolineae bacterium | reverse complement strand
ATCGCCCGGCGCTACATTGGCGGTAGGCTCCACGGCCTTGACGATGACGACCTGCGGCGGAGCGACGACCGTCGTCTCCGGCGAGGTGAAGTCTGAAATGGTCGTGCCGTCATCCACTGACATGGTGTTGGCGAACTTCGTGCCGGCGGGGGTGGTGGGGTTGACCTGCGTCACGAGGAGAACCTGCACCGTCTCCAGCGGGCCGACTTCCACGGTACCTTCGAGGTCGCCGCTCACCAGCGTGAGGACGGTCGGCAGCACATCGGCGTATTCCACCGTAGCGGTGAGGTTGCCGGTGTTGACGAAGTTGAGCGTGTAGGTGAGCCGCTCGCCGGGGTAGATTTCGACTGCGCTGACTTCCTTGAAGGACTGACGCAGATCCACGACCGGCGTCAGCACCGCTGCATCGTTGGGACGGGTGTCGTGTTGGAAGTGCCGCACGCGGATGCGCTGACCGTCGTAGTCCTCTGAACCCAGGCCGGCCACGGTCACGCGATCCAGCACGTGGATGGTTTCCCACGTCCCGTTGTAGCCATCCAGGAAGGCGCGTACCGGGCCAGAGCCGTCATCCACGAGGAGGTAACTGTTGTCGGCGGCTTTGGCGGTGACCGTGCCGGTGACCACCATCAGCCATCCTTCATTCTCTTCCGATGCTGCCTCGGCGGTGCTCAGCGGGCGCAGGAAGTTGCCGCCCAGCGCCAGCTCGTTGGGATTCACGTAAGTGGGCGTGATGACCTGGATCTGTTCGGCCTCGAAGAACTGCAGCTCCGTGTCGCCCTGGTAGCTATCCACCGTGCCCAGCACGCGGATGAAGTCGCCGCGTTCGGGCATGGCGCCGACTGCGCCAGAAGCCGTCCCTGCCGGCGCAAAGACGGTGATGCCGCCGGTCTCATCCTGGACGTAGAGCACGTCGAAGAATTCGCCGTAGGCAGCGGTGACCACCCCTTCAACCCACACCAGTTTGCGCAGGTTGACGGGATCATCTCCGCCCTCGCGCACCTCGGCGATCGTCTGCTTCTGCAGCGGCTCGCCGAGGAGCCACATCACGGTCTCGAGGTTGAAGATCTCGTTTTGGCGCCCATCGCCGGCGGTGTAGGAGAAGATGTTGAAGGGGTCGTTGGAATCGCCGTAGAAGAAGAAGCGCCCTGGCGCGCCGGGGATGTCGTAGCCGGCAGCGCTCGGCAGCGCCTCGCCCGCCGGGTAAAGGTAGGCGTCGCCCCAGGAATCGGCGTCGGTGTTGTGGGTGCGGTTGGGCACATTGCTGTAATGCGCGCCGCTGGAAGAGCCGGCATCCAGGTCGCCCAACACCGCGATGAAGCCGTTCTCGCCCAGGTCGGCCTGGCTCAGGCCCCGGTGATTGCGATCCACTAACGAGGAGACGGACCAGGTCTGGATACCCTCCACGTTCATCCCGATGCCGGTTGTGAAGGCCGAGGGGAAGAGGTGCCAGACGACGCCCCACTGATAGCCGTTGTTGTTGTTGCCATCCAGCACTTCGTCGTCGTTCACGCGGATGGGGATTTGCTGGCCGGTGCGGGCCTCAACCGCCGCGACGATGGCGTTCATCCGGTCGGCGACGGTGTCGGCCCATTCCACCTTGCCGGTGTAGTCGGAGAGGCCGTTGAGCCAGAGGCTGCCGCCTGCCGCCACGTAGTCGGCGATCGCGGCGAGCTCCGCTTCCGTCAGCGGCGCGGGGCCGAAGGCGTTGATGATGAGCAGGCGGGTCGTCGCGGTGTTCAGATCGGTCGCGGTGATCTCATCGAGGTTGAAGAGCACGTTGTAGCCATGGGCCGTCATGTCGTTGACGAAGGGTCGGACGCTGTTGAGGTCCGAGGCGATGTTGTTGTGGCCGTTGTCAATGATGATGAGCGGCACCCGCTCGTCGGTCGCGTTGAGCTGCAGGGTGGCGCGGTTGTCCTCCGGGGCGTCGGAAGCGGGCGCGCCTTGCAGTTCCGCCACGACTTCGACGGGGCCGACCTCGGTGGCCTGCCAGGTGATGTTGGCGTAGACGTCCGCGCAGGGACCGGTGCTGCAGGGCGGCACCGTCACCGGCACCGAGCCGATGAGGCTATCGTTGATGCTGAAGGTGACCGTGAGGGTCTGCGTCGTCGCGCCGCGATTGGTGACGCGTGCCGTGAAGAGGTTGGGGTTGTAGATGGTGGGGATGGTCGGCTGCACGGTCAGATCGGTGATGCTGACGTCTTCCTCACCCATCGTCCAGACCGGGGAGGAGACGATGCGGTCGCCATCGGCCTGCGTCGCCATCACGAAGTAGTAGTGCACGCCGGGCGTGACGTCGAGCGCGAAGCTCCAGTCGAAGGCAGCGCCGGTCGGCTGCGTCGAGGTGACCACCACGCCGCCGTCGCTGTAGAGCTCCAGCTTCGTGGTGAGCTCGTCATCCGGATCTTCGCCCCAGATTTCGAAGGTGAGGTTGCCGGTGTTGGGGAGCTCCGAGCCCATCCAATAGCCGTTGGCCTTGAAGAAGAGCTCGGTGTTGGAGTCCTCGGAGGCGTACGTGCGGCCGGCGCGCAGCGCGTCGAGCAAGTCGCCCTTGGTAAGCGCCGGCATCACCACGCCGGTGCGATGCGGCGTGATCGTGCCCCAGCTGGACGTGTGATTGTCGGAGTTGTTGGTCGCGCCGACCTTCCAGCCGTAATCGAGCGAGCGGACCCACTCGTCCCAGGAGAAGAAGTACGAGCTGCCCCAACCGTTGCCGATTTCCTCGAGCTGCGCGATGCTTTCGACTTCGGGATGATACTTCCAATCGTTGAAGTTGATCCAGCCCGGATGGTTGAACTGCATCACCGTGCCGTAGCCGTCCAGCGCCTGCGTGCCGGTGATCGCCAGCCAGTGATAGAAGCCGTCCACGGTCTGCCCCCGTTCCAGGTTGGGCGTGTAATCGGCGTAGGTGAAGTCGACGTCGCTGCGGACGGCATGGCGGACCGTGTTGTAGACGTTGAGGTGTCCCTCCGCGCCCTGCGTGTACTCAAAGCCGCGCAGGGCCACAAAAACGCCGTTTTCGGTGAAGGCCTCGACCTGCGCCAGGGTGTCGGCCCATTCGGTATCGTCAATCGCGTAGGAGTGGTCGCTGATCGCCAGGAAATCCAGCCCGGCGGCCTTCGCGCGCGTGAACGCCTCGAAGGGCGTCAGCGAGCCATCAGAGTAGCCGGTGTGATTGTGGATGTCGCCCTGGTAGGCGAACATCGGCGGCTCCGGCCGGGTGGTGAAGCTCCACACGCGGTCCGCTGCGACGACCGGCAGGCCAGCCCAATCGGTGACGGCGGTTGCGATGGTGAAGGTGTAGACCGTCTCCGGGAGAAGCAGGCCGCCCGGATTGAGCGTCAGCCGTGAGGTCGCCAGGTCATAGGCGACGCTATCCCAGGGCACGGCGCCGTAAGGCCCCGTGAGGGTGAAGTTGCCGCCCACGACCGTCGCGGGTTTGAGGCTCTCGCTGAAGGTGACGACGATGTTGGCGTTGAGGGCCACGTCTACCGCGCCCGCGACGGGTGTGCGCGCGGTCACCGCCGGCGGCGTGGTATCTTCCGCGCCGGTGGTGAAGGTCCAGCTGTGGGGGATCAGCGCGTTGTCGGAGAGGTCCTTCACCCCGGCGGTCAGGGCTGCCGTGTAGGCGCTGTTCGGCGCGAGGGCGGTCGCTGGTGTGAAGGTCGCCTGCTTTGTGGCCGCGTCATAGGTTACCGTTCCCGCAACCGCGCCGTCGCTGCCGGTCAGCGAGAACGTGGAGGCGTTGACTGTCGTGGGATTGACGGGCTCGCTGAAGGTGGCGTAAAGCGGCTGATAGGGGCTGACGCCGGTCGCGCCGTTGGCCGGCAGCGTCGCGGAGACGGTCGGCGGCGTCAGGTCGAGCAGCTTGATGTCGGCGGAGGTTGGCGGCATGACGCGGTATCTATTACGGTCATAAATCAACGGCCCCCGCACATAGACGTATCGCTGCCCTACGGCTATATCGGCAGGGTAATAACTCAACTGGCCAATAGAGCCTGTGCCGCCGCTGCTATCCTTAAACAGAGCGCCATAGGTTTCCACAGCCGTGATGGTGATGGTGTGATATTCCACTATCGTGGATTCGTAGGCTTCACTCTTGGAAGCTGTGTTTGCCGGCACGTCGAGCGCGGTCACCACAGTAGGCGCGCAGACATCATCGCCGGCGCCCTGATACGCCCGGCCGGGATAGCTGAATTCGGTCGTCCCGTAGTATTCCGTCAGGGTGCCGCGCAGCAGATAGGCGCCGCCCAGCTGCGGTTTGGCGCCGGTTCCTGTATAACTGTAGATGCTGCGCCACGGCCCGGTCGCCTCACTCAGGATGAATCCTTTGGTGAGCAG
>JAGPHL010000147.1 GCA_018055515.1 Anaerolineae bacterium | reverse complement strand
TAATGAACTCAGCCAGGAAGGCACAACTCCAGGAAAAAACGACTTCCTGAAATCGCAGACGCGGCCCCGTTCAACCCTCCCCATTCGCACGGGCTACCGCCCCTCCCTGGCGCAGAAAGAAGGGGACATGCTTGATTGGGTTTTGAATCTGACCACGGCGTTTGGGCTTTCGACCTCGGCGGGGTTGAACGCCTACATTCCTTTGCTCACCGTCGCCCTGCTGTCGCGCTTCACCGACCTGATCACCCTGGAGGAACCCTGGAGTGCCCTCACCAACGGCTGGATCATCGGCTTGCTGGCCGTGCTGTTGATCGTGGATGCGCTTGCCGACAAGATCCCTGCCGTAGACAGCGTCAACGACGTCATCGAAACGATCATCCGTCCCACGGCGGGCGCTATCCTCTTTGCTGCCACGACCCAACACACCCTCAACCTGAGTCCCATCCTGGCGCTGGGCTGCGGCGTGATTCTGGCGGGCGGCGTTCACGCGGTCAAGGCATCGGCGCGACCGGTCATCACCGCGACCACGGCCGGCACGGGCAATTCCGTCGTCAGCTCCATCGAAGAGGCCGTCTCAGCCATCACGGCAGTGCTCGCCGTCATCTTCCCCTACCTGGTGCTCCTGTGGATCTTCCTCATCATCCTGTTGCTATATCTGATCGTGCGCCGACGGCGCCTGCGCGCGGCCGCGCATAAGACAGCGCCGGCCACGGATACCGCAACTTACGAGGAATTCTAACGTAGTATAAAGAGGGTTTTCAAATCTGATCGTGAGAAAGGGAGAACTATGTCACAAAATTACGGTCCCAACTACGAACAGCCGGTGAACTACACCCGCACGAGCGTTTCCGCGGTTGCCAGCCTGGTCCTCGGCATCCTGGGAGTGATTCAGGTATTGCCTTTCATCGGCAGCATCGCCGGGTTGATCCTGGGCTACGCCGCCAAGAATGAGATTTCCCACAGCAACGGCGCCGTCACTGGCGATGGATTGGCGCAGGCCGGCGTCATCCTGGGCTGGGTCGGCATCGGGCTCACCCTCATCGGCCTGTGCCTGGGCCTCTTGATGCTTATCGGCGTGTTCTCGCTGCCCTTTGGGTTTGCCTTCTGCGACCAGCTGAACGCGGGCTCGCAGCTCTTTGGCCTCCACTGAGACGACAGCAAAGACCAATTCAACCGCGAAGAACGTTCATTCCGGATCAGCTATTTTCGTGATCCCATATGTCATATGGAAAATGTGAGTCGTGAGGCGCGAGTCGTGAGCAGAGGTTGCGACGACTCCCCCGTTTGGCTGAGGATGGAATCCCCAGCCTGACACAAGCCAACCGCGCTGAAGCGCGTTGTTGGGGACCTGTCAGACCCGGAATTCATTCTGGGGCGGCGGCCGGCGAGTGAACTGAAGTTCACGCCGCCTTTGTCACGCAAGTGATTTTTTCGCTGATTCGCTTTTTCGCCTTTTCGCCTTTTCATTGATTCGCTGACTGCTGACTCGCTGATCTCTATTTTCGAAGGAGCAATCATGACTTACAATTCCGTCCCTGACCCGCTTCCCTTGCCGAATCCCATCCCCGATGAGGAAAATGCCACGCCGGAGTGGCCCTCACAGCCGCCCTATGCCGCAGAGCCGACGCCGGCACCCATGCCCACGCTGCCTCCCCCTCCCGCCGGCGGCCCTTACCCCTCCGCTGCCAGCACGCCCCCCAAGAAAAACAACACCACGCTGATCATCGTCCTGATCGTGGTGGGAGTGCTACTGATCCTGTGCTGCTGCGGGGTCCTGTTCTATATTCTGTACCAGAACGGCGATACCCTCCTGCAGGAGTTCGAGCAGCAAATGGGCTTGTTGCTGCCACGGCTGACCCTCTAAACCGGGACCGCGTCGGGCAGATAGCGCGGGCGTTGGAGTGTGGCGCCCGCATCCAAGAGCAGGGGGTGTTTGTGACAACGTGCAGGTTGCCACAAGCACCCCCTTGTTGATTGCAGAAGCCACTTTGCAGTGAAGCGCTCCCCAGTTCTGTTGTATAATCAGACCTGTGAAAGGGCATTCGGAACTCATCGAACAGCAGTTAGCCACCCTGCCCACCAAGCCCGGCGTGTACTTGATGCACAACCTCAAGGGCCAGGTGATCTATGTGGGCAAGGCGATCAATCTCGCCAATCGGGTGCGCTCCTATTTTCACGCCTCGGCGCAGGAAAATGCCAAAACCCGCCGCCTCGTCGCCGAAATCGCCAGCCTGGAATGGATCATCACCGATTCAGAAGTCGAAGCGCTGATCCTCGAAGCCAACCTGATCAAGAAATACCGCCCGCGCTTCAACGTGCGCCTCAAAGATGACAAGCGCTATCCCTACCTGAAAATCACCCCCGAGGATTTCCCTAAAGTGCTCATCACGCGCCGCATGGAGCAGGACGGCGGGCGCTACTTCGGCCCTTACACCTCCACCGGCGCGCTGCGCGAGACGCTGGACCTGCTGCGCCGGCTCTTCCCCTACCGCACCTGCGACCGGGAAATCACGGGAACGGACGCCAAACCCTGCCTGTACTTCGATCTCAAGCTCTGCCTGGGACCGTGCATCGGCGCGGTGGACCGCACGGAATACCTGACGATGCTGGCGCAACTGACGGAATTCATGGAGGGCCGGACCGAAAACGTGATGCGTGACCTGGAACGCCAGATCCGCGAGGCGGCCGAAGCGCTGCACTTCGAGCGCGCCGCGCGCGTGCGGGATCGGCTGCTCGCGCTGCGACAGGTGACTGAGCGGCAGAAGATCGTCACCACCGCCGCACTCAATCAGGATGTGATCGCCCTGGCGCGGGACGAGAGCAACGCTTGCGTGGAAGTCTTCTTCGTCCGCAACGGCAAACTGCTGGGACGGGAATACTTCGTCATGGAAGGGGGCGCGGGCGCCGACGACAACGAAATCATGACGGCATTCCTGCAACAATTCTACGCCAACGCGGCCACCATCCCGCCGGAGATTCTGCTGCCGGCGCAGGTCGCCGAGGCCGCCGTGCTGCAGGACTGGTTGCGCACCCAACGCGGCGATGTGGTCTACCTCAACGTGCCCCACGAAGGCGCCGCCCGCGAGCTGCTGGATCTGGCAGCGACCAACGCCACAGAGACGCTCACCATGCTCAAAGCGCAATGGGAAGCGGACAAACACCGCAACGAGCTGGCGCTGCAGGAATTGCAAACGGCCCTGGGCCTTCCCCGTGCGCCCGTCCGCATCGAGTGCTACGACATCTCCACCACCCAGGGCGTCGAAGTGGTCGGCAGCATGGTGGTGTTCGAGCACGGCGTGGCGAAAAAGAGCGACTACCGCCGCTTCAAGATCAAGACGGTCACGGGGCAGGATGACTTCGCCAGCATGAGGGAAGTCCTCATGCGGCGCTTCGACCGCTGGCGGCGCGTTTCCTCCGGCGAGCTCAAAGGCACGCGCGGCAGCCAGGGGTGGGGGAAATTGCCCGATTTGGTGGTGGTGGATGGCGGCAAGGGGCAGCTGGGAGTGGCCACGGAAGTCCTGCAGACCTTCGAGCTGCAGGACCAGGTGCCGGTGGTGGGGCTCGCCAAACGCCACGAGGAGCTCTTCAAGCCGGGAGAGAGCCATTCCCTCGTGCTGGAGCCCACCGATCCCGCCATTCTGCTGCTGCGCCGCATCCGCGACGAGGCGCACCGCTTCGCCATCACCTATCACCGGCAGCGTCGCCAGAAGCGTGGACTGGCGTCGCAACTCGATGAGATTCCCGGGATCGGCCCGGTAAAACGCCGGGGGCTGCTCAGCCATTTCGGCTCGCTCGCCGCCATCCAAAGCGCCTCGATCGAAGAGCTGACGCAGGTCCGCGGCATCTCCACCACGCTGGCAACCGTGATTCAAGGGTATTTCGAGAAATTGCGGCAGGAGGACGAGGCCGAGTTGTGAGATGTGAGAAGACCGCTCACGGCTTCCCGTTCTCTGCCGACGCTGCATCAGGAGGAACGTCATGGAATTGCGATTCTACGATACCTACACCCGCTCGATTCGGGAGTTCGAGCCGCTCAAGCCCGGCGAGGTAGGGCTCTACACCTGCGGGCCGACGGTCTACAACTACGCCCACATCGGCAATCTACGCACCTACCTCTTCGAGGACGTGCTGCGCCGCGTGCTGGAGTTCAACGGCTACCGCGTCAAACACGTGATGAACATCACTGACGTCGGACATCTGGTCTCCGATGCCGACACGGGCGAAGACCGCATGGAGCTCGGCGCGCAGCGCACAGGCATGACGGCATGGGAGATCGCCGAGATGTACACCCAGGCTTTCCGTGAAGACATGGCGCGCCTCAACATCCAGGAGCCGACGATCTGGTGCCGGGCCACCGCTCACATCCAGGAACAGATTGCCCTGATCCAGTGCATCGAGGCGCACGGCTTCACCTATCGCACCGCCGACGGCATCTACTTCGACACATCCCAATTGCCGGATTACGGCTATCTGGCGCGGCTGGACATCGCGGGCCTGCAGGCCGGCTCGCGCGTGGAATTGGGCGAGAAGCGCCACATCACCGACTTCGCGCTGTGGAAGTTCAGCCCGCCGGACCAAAAGCGGCAGATGGAATGGGACAGCCCCTGGGGCAAAGGTTTCCCCGGCTGGCACATCGAATGCTCCGCCATGTCCGCCAAATACCTGGGACCGTTCTTCGACATTCACTGCGGCGGCGAGGATCACATCCCGGTGCATCACACCAACGAGATCGCTCAAACCGAAGCCTGCTACGGCACGCGGCTGGCGAACTTCTGGCTGCACGGCTACTTCCTGCAGATCAATGCCGCGCGCATGGGCAAGTCCGTGGGCAATTTCCTGATTGTGCAGACGCTCATTGACGAGGGCTACGATCCCCTGGCGTACCGTTTCATGTGCCTGGGGGCGCACTACCGCGCGCGGCTCAACTTCACCTGGGAAGCGCTGGACGCGGCGAGCACGGCGCTCAACCGTCTGCGCGCCGCCTGCCACGGCTGGGGCGCTCCCGGCGAGGTAGATCCCGACTTCCTGGCGGACTTCACCCGCGAGATCAACGACGACCTGAACATGCCGCGCGCGCTGGCGCTGGTGTGGGAGCTGGTGAAAAGCCCGCTGCCCGACGCCGTGAAAAAGGCCACCCTGCTCAAATACGATGAGGTGTTGGGGCTGCGGCTGGCGGAATGGGAACCGGCGGAAATCAGCATCCCCCCTGAGATTCTGAGCCTGGCGCAACAACGCGAGGCCGCGCGCGCCGCCCGCCGCTGGCAAGAAGCCGACGCCCTCCGCGAGCAGATCAAAGCCGCGGGCTACGCCGTCGAAGACACCCCTCAGGGGCCGCGTCTGCGACCGGCAGTATAAGCCGGCGCCCTCCCGCGCGTTTTCCCCTCGACGCGACACAAAACAACGCCAGACCCCATCCTTTTCACGGGGTCTGGCGTTGGCCATCAACGCGCTGCTTCAGCGCACCTTGAAGAGCAACACCAGCAGGATCGGCGTGATCACCGCCTGGAGCAGCACAAAACGCAACAACACCTGTGTGTTCGACCATCCCAGCGTCTTGCGGACATGATCGTGGAGCGGATAGCGCACGTTGCGGAAGATGCCGATCTTGAAGAAGCGCAGCAGCGCCACCTTGAGCAGCCCGGTCGCGCCATCCACGAGGACCATGAAGGCCACGACGATGATGAGGAAGGGATTTCCCGCCGCGAGGACCAGCACTCCCAGCAAAAACCCCATCGGACGCGAACCGGCGTCGCCCATCAACACGGCGCTTGGATGGGCGTTGTGCCACAAGTAGCCCGCGAGGGACCCCACCAGCACGAAGGCGATGATGCCCCAATCCGCGCCGTCGGCGTAGTGCGGCACCAGCAAGTAGCGGGAGATGTCCACGTGTCCCACGACGGCGTACAGAATCGCGCCGAGGAAGACAAACGCCAGGGCCGTCAGGCTGCCGGAGAGGCCATCCACGCCATCGGTGCAGTTGGTAGCGTTGATCGCCAGCCAGATCAGCGCCGTCCCCAACGGGATAAAGAGCCAGGGGGCCACCGTCAACGGCTGCTTGTACAGCGGCAACCACAGCGTCACCGGCTGCAGGTGCGAGATCGCCAGCGCCCCCAGGAACGCGATGAGGAAATCCGCCGCCCCCAGCTGCAGCTCGCTCAGCCCGCCGGGCTTGCGGTCGTCCACAAAGCCCACCGCCATGGCCAGCAGCACCAGGGCCAGGATCTCCAACCGGCGCCCGTCGAAGGGGAGGACGAGCAGGCAGACCAACACGCAGATCGGCATGAAGATGATCCCCGCGCCGACCGGTTTCCCCACGCTTTGCTCCGCGCCCACAGCATTGGCGCGTCCCCTATCCCGGGGCAGCTGTCCCCACAGGCGGGGTAGTAGATACCAGGTCGCGGCCGCGGACAGCGCCGTCCCCATCGTAGCCAGAAAGAGATAGGAAGTAAACAGCCGAAACGGGCCAAAGAACTGGACCAGGTGACTTCCCAACCAGGGCAGCAAGATTGTTCTCCTCTAAAGCATAGAGATCAGTGA